>NZ_LFJB01000053.1:0-37764 GCF_006658625.1 Bradyrhizobium sp. UNPF46 | reverse complement strand
GCCGCTCCGACATCAAACTTCCGACCAAGGTCCAACCCAAACGCCAATCAGCAACGAATTTGCCGGTTTTTCAGCAGACTGCTAGTAATTGATCCTCAGCCCCACGCCGCCATGGATGGTGTTGCCGACCGGTTGCGGGCCGAGTGTGCCGTTGGCGAAGAGATCCACGATCCAGCCCTTCTGCACGCGGAAGCCGAGGCGGCCGCCATATTCGAACCAGCCCTGGTTGCCCATGGTCGGCACCACCACGCCGTTGCCGGTCACGGTGGCGACGATGCCGCTGTGGCTCGCAAACGACTGCACCCAGCCGCCATTGATGTTGGTCTCGATATTGCCGCCGAACAGATGCGTCCACTGGCCGCCGATCTTGACGAGACTGGTGCGGTCGGTGCCGGTCGCGATCGTGGCGTCGAACGGGTTGAAGGCCACGGCACTGTCGCTATAGCCGGACACGCGCTGCCAGAGCTGCCAGACCTCGATCGAGGCTGCGACCTCGTCGCGCGGCGAGATGCGGCTCATCCAGCCGGCGCGACCATAGACCGCGTAGTTGGAGGCATTGGTCGAGCTCGTGACGCTCACCGGCCCGAGGCTGGTGTCGTAGCTGCGGGTGTAGCGCGCCTTCTCCCACGGCGTCAGGATGGTGCCGACGTCGAAGAACGGGCGCGACGAGCCCCAGTCGGTGAAGTCGTAGCGCAGGGCGAAGGCGCCGATCGGGGCGCTGGTGATCTTGTAGCCGCCCTCGTTGTATTGCGTGTAGGCGATGCCGGCGAGCAGCGACAGATTGTTGGTCAATTCCTTGCGGCCGTGGATGCCGGCCGAGAACGAGCCGGCCGAGCCGAATGCGCTGATGCAATCGCTGCAATTGACCTGCTCGTTGACACCGAGCAGGACCGTGCCGAGCACCCGGTTGGTGATCATCTGGTTGAAGCGCTGGTCGGCGAGGCCGCCGACCGAATTGCCGCTGGAATCGGCGCCGGTCGGTGTCGGACTCGGCGACGGATAGGGATTGGGCGACGGCGAAGGTGAAGGATACGGGCTTGGCGAGGGCGACGGCGAGCAGCCTTCCTCACAATTGGTGAGGTTCAGGGTCGCGGCGGAGGCCGGCTGCTGAATACTCCATGCCAGCGTCACGGTGGCCATGGCCGCCAGTGCGACGGCAAGAACGAGCTCGCGGATACGGACCGTTGCCATCGTCAGCGCCCGCACAGCATGCCGTCGTCATGGACGGCGGGCGTGATGGTCGGCGTGGCGTCGGCATACTGGTTGACCGAGCACAGCCCGGCGCTCGCAGCGCAATTGGCGGCGAAAGTCCAGGGCGGCGTGCTGGTCTTGGTGATGCTGACCTTGCCGCCGGTCGACGTGATGATCGCGGTGTCGCCCGGCTGGGTCAGTTGTACGCATTGGGAGCTCGTCGTGCAGACGCTGGCCGCGCCGTCCTGAAGCACCACGACGGAGCGGCCTCGCTGCGAGAGGATGTCGAGCGTGGTGCCGCGCACGCCGATCGTCGCAAGCGGCGTCGTGATCTTGTAGGCGGTCTTCTCGGAATGACCGGTGACGAAACGGAAGGCGCCGGTGGTCATGCGGATCGCGACGTCGCGATAGCTGTGCTCGTCGTTGAAGACGGTGCGGTCGAGCTTCAACGTGGCGCTGGGCCCAAGCGACAGATTGGTGCTGTCGGCCATCACGAAGCGCGCGGCGCTGTCGGCGCCGGTGCGCACGGTCTCGTCGCGCAACATGCTGTCGCCGACGCTGATCGGCGTGGTCGTCGCGGCCACGCGCACAACTTCATTCTGGATCACGACGGCTTCGCCGACGCGCGTCTGCGCATGTGCGCAAGTGCCTGCGCACAATGCGGCCGACAACAGAGTGGGGAAAAGCCAGAAACGCAAATTCATTTCGCAAACCGATCGATGTGTCCCTGATCGTACCGGATCGCGCGCGCCTGCGATGTGGCGGAATTATCACAAGCGGCGCTGGACGTGCGTTATGCTTAGTGACAGTTGCGGCGGAATGCGTTCAATGAAAACCGAGATCTTCATTTTTGTCCGCGGTGACGCAAATTTGCCACGCAAAGCATCCCCACAGCAGCTGCTTGAACGGTCTGCAGTTCCGAGAGTGTCGCGAAGCGCAGTGGTTGCTGTCGCAATTTTCCTGGTCGCCCATCTCGCGCTGCTGATCGGCCTGACGACACCGGAGAAGTTCGTCTTCGACGAGGTGCACTACGTGCCGGCGGCGCGGCAGATGCTGGCACCGGCGATGTCGCAGCCGATGCTCAATCCGATGCATCCGCCACTGGCCAAGGAGCTGATCGCGGCCTCGATCTCGGCCTTCGGCGACAATGCGCTCGGCTGGCGTTATCCCGCGACATTGTTCGGCGCATTGGCGGTCGTCGCGATCTATCTGTGCGGCCTCGCGCTGTTCGCCGCGCAAGGGCCCGCCATCGCCGCGGCGCTGATCGCGGCATTCAACCAGATGCTCTATGTGCAGGCGCGCATCGCCATGCTCGATATCTTTGCGCTCGGCTTCGGCCTGCTCGCGACCGCCGCCTTCATGCACGGATTTCGACGCGAGCGGCCGCAGGCGCTGTTCGCGCTCGCGGGCGCGCTGTTCGGCTGTGCCGCCGCCTGCAAATGGAGCGGCCTGTTTCCGCTCGGCGTCTGTATCGTCGTCGTCACGGTGATCCGCCTGATGCAGGGCTGGCGCACGTTATTCGCCGACGCGAGGCCGGACGACTGGTATCGGCCCGACCTCTGGCCCCGCCTGAGGCTGCATCATCTCGTGCTGTGCTTCGCGATCCTGCCCGGTGTGGCGTATCTTGCCGCTTTCGTTCCGCTCTATGGATTGTCGCTGCCGGATCTGGTCGAGGCGCAGCGCCGGATCTTCGCCGACAACACCACGACCGCGATTGCCGGCCACACCTATATGAGTTCATGGCCGTCCTGGCCGCTGCTGGCGCGCCCGGTGTGGTTTCTGTTCGACAAGAGCTCGGAAGACAATGTCTCCGCGGTCGTCTTCCTCGGCAATCCCCTGGTGTTGTGGCCGGCCCTGCTCGCGCTCGTGCTCGTGCTGCGCGACTTCGTCGTCGAGCGCCGCTGGGACGCGTTCCTGATCGCGGCGTTCTATTTCGGTCCCTGGCTTGCCTGGGCCTTGCTGCCGCGCACGCTGGGTTTCATCTACTATTATCTGCCGGCAGCCACGGCGGCCTCGCTCGCACTGGTCTATGTGCTGCGCCGGGACGGCCTGCCGCGCTGGCTGCTCTGGGCCTATGTCGGTGTTGCGGCGATCGGCTTTGCGGTCATGCTGCCGATCTCCGCGGCCTTTATCGGCACCTCGATGCGGAGCTTCGGCCAGCTGATGTTGTTCCAGAGCTGGATCTAGTGCCCGCTTGCGTGCATAGCCTCGGTAGAATTGTCTTGCCTGAATCAATTGTCGCGTGTGGACTGGACCGACCTTCTCGGAATCGGAGAGTCGCCCGGTGAATATGGAGGACCTCAGCGCCAGGCCGGGCCATCCCAATGCCGACTGGTTGCGGGCCGTCGTCGATACCGCGGTGGACGGCGTGATCCTGATCGACGCGCGCGGCGGCGTCCTGATGTTCAATCCGGCCTGCGAGAAGCTGTTCGGCTATTCCGCCGAGGAGGTCATCGGGCGGAACGTCAAGGTCCTGATGCCGTCGTCCTACCGCAATGCGCATGACGGCTATCTACAAAATTACCACATCAGCGGCGAGCGCAAGATCATCGGCATCGGCCGCGAAGTGGTGGGCCAGCGCAAGGATGGCTCGACCTTCATGATGCATTTGTCGGTCGGCGAGAGCAAGCAGGCGGCCGGCGATTCGATCTTCGTCGGCATCATTCACGACCTCACCGAGCGCGAGCGGGTCGAGCGCGAGCTGCGCGAGAGCGCCGCTCGGTTGCGCGCTGTCGTCGACACCGCCGTCGACGGCGTGATCCTGATCGATTCCGACGGCATCATCCTGAAGTTCAATCCGGCCTGCGAGCGGCTTTTCAAATATCGCGACAACGAGGTTCTCGGGCAGAACGTCCGGATGCTGATGCCGGAGCCCTATCGCTCCGAGCACGACGGGTATATCCGCAATTTCATCGCCACTGGCGACAAGAAGATCATCGGCATCGGACGCGAGGTGACGGGTCGGCGCAAGGACGGCACGACCTTCCCGATGGACCTGTCGGTCGGCGAGGCCCAGCAGGACGGCTCCTCCATCTTCGTCGGCATGATCCACGACCTGACCGATCGCAAGCGTACCGAGGCGCAGCTGATGCGGGCGCAGAAGATGGAGGCGGTCGGACAGCTGTCTGGTGGCATCGCTCACGACTTCAACAATCTCCTCACCGTGATCGTCGGCAACGCCGAATATCTGTCCGAGCAATTGGTGCCGCGCGAGGATCTGAAGCGCCTCGCCGACGACATCTGCAGCGCCGGCGAACGCGGCGCCGAGCTGACGCAGCGCCTGCTCGCCTTCAGTCGCAAGCAGCTGCTGCGGCCGGTCGAGACCGAATGCAACAAGCTGATCGAATCCATGTACAAGCTGCTGCGGCGAACGCTGCGTGAGGACATCGAGATCACCACCCAGGCCGATCCTTTGCTGCGGCACGCCTTTGCCGACCCCGCGCAGCTGGAATCGGCGATCCTCAACCTCGCGCTGAACGCCCAGGATGCGATGGCATCGGGTGGACGCCTGACCATTTCGGCGGCGAACGCATCGCTCGATGCGGGCGATCACAACGTTCATCCCGACGTAGCAGCGGGCGAATATGTCGTGATCGCGGTGACTGACACCGGCTCCGGCATGGCGAAGCAGGTGCTGGAGCGCGTGTTCGAACCCTTCTTCACCACCAAGGAGGTCGGCAAGGGCAGCGGGCTCGGGCTCAGCATGGTCTACGGCTTCGTCAAGCAATCCAACGGCCATGTCACGATCTACAGCGAGCCGGGCCTTGGAACGACCGTGCGGATCTATCTTCCGGCCGTGCTGACCAAGTCGCAGGGCGTGCCGCTGGCAGTCGAGAAGGAGGTCGCGCAGAGCGGTTCGGAGATCGTGCTGGTCGTCGAGGACGATCCGTTCGTCCGGTCCTACGCGGTCATGAGCCTGCAGAGCCTGGGCTACAAGGTGATTTCCGCCGTCGATGGCAAGTCGGCCCTGCAGGCGCTTGCGGCAACACCGCATATCGACCTGCTGTTCTCCGACGTCGTCATGCCAGGAGGCGTCAACGGGTGGGAGCTAGCGGGCCTCGCCCGCAAGGAGAGGCCCGAGCTGCACGTGCTGCTGACCTCGGGTTACGCCCTCGAAACGCTGGCGGCGAACGGCCACGTCCGGCAGGGCGCCTTGATCCTGGAAAAGCCTTACCGCAAGGCTGAGCTCGCACGGCTGGTCCGGGAGGCGCTCGCCGCACCGGTGCCGGTCTGAGCGCGGACCGCCTGCCGGAGGAACGGCAGGCGGTGATCGTCATCGGATCATTTCGACGCGGTCTTGGTGTCCATGTTCACGACCTGGACGCGGCGGTTGATCGGATCGGCGCCGTTGGCGGTATCCTTCAGCTTGGTCTTGCCGTAACCGACGGTGACCAGATCAGTGCCGTTGAGGCCGTAGTTCTGCACCAGGTACTTCTTGATGGTGTCGGCCCGCCGCTCGGAGAGCCCTTGATTGTACTCTTCGCCGCCGATCGCGTCGGTATGGCCGGCGACCACGAAGGTCGAGCCCTTGAGCGCCGGGTCGGAGAGAGCCTTGCCGAGCGCCTGCACCGAGGACATTGAGGTCTTGGCGATATTGGCCGAGTTGTAGTCGAACTGGATCTCCAGATCGATCTTCGGCTTGGTCGCGGCGAGCTCGGCGATCTGCTCGCGTTCGCCGGTCGAAAGCGAGCGGGTCGAGCGGTTGCGCACCGTATTCAGGAAGGTCGCTTCCTTGGCCTGCGCGGTCGTGTCGGCCTGCGGACCGACGGACAGTCCGCGGGTCGCCGGCTTCGGCTTCAGTGCATCCAGGATCTGGCCGGTGGTGACGTTGTTGTCGCCGGCCAGAGCCAGGCCAGCCGTCATCGACAGCGCGGCGGAAAGGGTTATCGCCTTCAGTCCAAAGAACTTATCAAAACGGGTCATTGTCGTATCCTCGATGTTACGCCTGATAGCGATTTGATGCTGCGAGCATAGGGTGGGTTCAAAAGCCCTGATGTGATCCTGGTCACGGTGGCTGCAGCGCTTGCGGGCTCGGTCTCGTGCATTTCCCGGCGTTCCGGGCGGTGGAGCGGCCTGTTTCGCGGCCGCTCCGGGGCCGGGGCCGATTGTCCCAATAGCAGTGGTCGTCATCTCCGCAGGAAAGGTTCACGCGGCGGCCGGCCCGGTGTGATCGAAATCACGTTGAGGCGCACGGGCTCCTGGACCGTGCCCGCGGGGAGAGGCCGGTCATGTGTCTCGCCGCCGGCACCGCGTCCGGAGACCTCTGCACGCCGGTCGTCGCAAAGCCGTGGCCGCGCGGCCCGGCCGCGAACAAGAAATCGGCCAGATGCGCGCCGCGGCAAGGCCCTGTGCAAGCCGGATGTCGCGACCGGCAGTCTCGGTGACCGGCCCAAAGCGCCGAAGGATGGCCGTTGAAGCGCCTCGTCATTGCATCGCAGCAAGAAAATTGTCTTCTCCGCGAAACGTCGGCGCGAGAGAATACGTAATTGCGAAGGCCGGCATGACGCCGGTTTCGTTTTACGGAGGAGACTTTTCGATGAAGATCTTGCTCACGGCCGCAGCCTTTGTCGCGTTCACCCTGTCGCTGTCCCCGGCCTCCGCCGCGATGATGGCGTGCACCAAGGACAACATGATGAAGTCGGCCGCGATGATGGGCGGCACGCCCGACACACCGGCCAAGATGGCGTCGAACAAGGAAATGGCCATGGCCAACACCGACATGAGCAATGGCAAGATGAAGAGCGCCTGCATGCACTACATGAAGTCGCAGAAGGCCATGATGGCGAAGTAGGTCCGGACGACGTCAAGCGGCCGCGCTGTCAGCAGATGGCAGCGCGGCCTTTTTCTTTGTGCGTCGGTTGCTTTCTCCCGGCGCGAATCCCGCTACATTGCGTTCTGCAATGTCACGCGCGCCTAAACCGTTTCCCCTCACCACGACTCAGGCCCGGCAGATCTGGCTGCATGCCCAGCGGCTGGATGAGCGTACCCCGTTCGGCGAGGGAGCACAGGCCGTCGCGGATGCGGTCGCCCATCTCGGCTATGTTCAGATCGACACCATCAACGTCATCGAGCGCTGCCACCACCACATCCTGTTCAGCCGCATTCCGTCCTACCGCCGCGCCGATCTGCGTCAGGCCCAGAGTCTCGACAAAAGCGTCTTCGAATATTGGACGCATGCGCTCTCCTACGTGCCGGCCGGTGACTTCCGCTTTTTTCTCCCGGCGATGCGCGAGCACCGCCGCGAGGGGCACAAATGGTACGCTTCGGTCAAGCCTGCCGACACCCGCAAGGTGATGCGGCTGCTGCGCGCCGGCCCGCTGACGATCCGCGACATCGAGGACGACGTGCTCACCGAGAAGGAGCACCTCTGGCAGAGCCGGAAACCTTCGAAGCGGGCGCTGCAGCTCGCCTTCTACACGGGCGTCGCAACCGTCAGTGAGCGCCAGGGGATGCTGAAGACCTATGAGCTGATGACGCGCCATTTCGGCTGGGACAAGCTGCCGAAGCCGGCCTCGAGCAAGGACATCACGGCCTATCTGCTCGACCGCGCGCTGCGGTCGCAAGGCGTGGTCAGCCTCGATTCGACCTGCCATCTCGACGCACCGCGCAAGAAGGCGGTGGCGGGCCTGATCGCCGCGCGCGTCCGCCGCGGCGAGCTTGTTCCCGTCGCGCTCGAGGGCGCCGGCAAGCAGGAACATTGGGCGGCGCCGGCGGTGCTGGAAGCCGGCGGCGAGGGGGCATCGCCCGATCTCGTCCACATCCTCTCGCCGTTCGATCCCCTGATCATCCAGCGCAAGCGGACCAATCTCGTCTTCGGCTACAATCATTTGTTCGAAGCCTATGTGCCGAAGGCCAAGCGCAAGCTCGGCTATTTTGCGCTGCCCGTGCTGGTCGGCGACGAGATCGTCGCCGCGCTCGATCTGAAGACCGACCGGCAGGCGAGGAAGTTGTTGATGCAGAAATGGACCTGGGTCGGGCAGGGCAGGAAGACCGCAGGCCGCAAGGAGCTCAAGCAGAAGATCGAGGACGAGCTCGACCGTTTCGAGCGGTTTCAGCTCTCGGAGTGAACGTAGGGCCGTCACCTGATCCGGACGACAACCTTCCCCTTCGCTCTGCCTTTTGCAAGGTAGGCGAGAGCTTCCCTGGCCTGCGCAAGGGGGAACACCTTGTCGATCACCGGCCGGATGTCGCCGGCCTTGAGAATCTCGCCGATCTGAGAGAGCTGATTTCCATCCGGATGCACAAACAGGAACGAATATTCGGCGCCCCGCTTGCCGGCGCCGCGTATGATCTTGCGGCTCAGCATGCCGAACAGGAACACCATGAAGAAGTTCATGCCCCGGGCGCGAGCGAATGCAGCGTCTGGTGGTCCGACCAGCGAGACGACAGTGCTTCCGCGCTTCAATATGCCGAGCGATTTCTCGATCGCATCGCCCCTGATTGTGCCAAGCACGGCATCGTAGTCCCGCAGCACTGTCTCAAATTGCTGCTTGCTGTAGTCAATCACCTCGTCGGCGCCGAGGCTTCGCACCAGGTCCACGTTTCCGCTGCTGGTCGTCGTTCCTACCTTCGCGCCAAGATATTTGGCAAGTTGGATGGCGAACGTTCCGATCCCACCGGCACCTGCCGGAATGAACACCTTCTGGCCGGGCTTGAGGCGTGCACGCTCCTTCAGCGCTTGCCACGACGTCAGTGCGACCATCGGGAGTGACGCCGCCTGGACAAAGTCCAGGTTCGGCGGTTTGAGCGCAGCGGCGGTCTCGGGGATGACCGCAAATTCGGCGAGTGCGCCCGTGCTCATGTCGAAGATGCTGGCAAAGATTTCGTCGCCCGGCTTGAACCGGGTCACCAGGTTTCCGACTTCGACCACCACCCCGGCCAGATCGCTGCCCAGCGTCGCCGGGAGCTGAAAGCGCAGAATCGGTTTGAATGTTCCTTTCGGAATCATGTTGTCGATCGGGTTCAAGCCCGCGGCGTGGACCTGGACGAGAATTTCGTCCGGCTTCGGCGTCGGCCGAGGCAGGTCGGCGAACGTGAGCTGATCGGCCTTGCCATACTGCTTGAAGATGAGTGCTTTCATGTCGCTGTGTCCCAATCGGTGTGCGCCGGGAGCGGCGGCGCCCGCGCGAGTCAAAAAGCTCGTGCTGGACGGGAAGACGCAGAGGTCGGCCGGGCATCAAGTCGAAGATCCTTTCGGATCCCTGCGTCCACGAGTCCGGCGGGAGCAAACCTGCGAAGCAACCGCAGGCGGTTCGCGAGCTTGCCGGCTGCGTACCGGATTTTCGGATGCGCCGCGTTCGCGGCATCCAGCACGGCTTCTGCGACTACGTCCGGCGATTCGGCGGTTGCCATTACCTCGTTTATCCGCCGGCTCACGCCCGCGCGCGCTTCGCGATAATCCTCGAGCTTGTCGTCCGGCTCCATGAAGTTCGAATCGAATGGTGTCTTCGTGTAAGCGGGTTCGATGATGGAGACCCTGATGCCCCGCGTGCGCAACTCGTGGTCGAGGGACTCCGAATAACCCTCCACCGCGTGCTTGGTCGCGGCGTAGAGCGCCCCGTAGGGCATCGGCAGAAAACCAAGAACCGAACCGATATTGATGATGCGGCCGCTGCCCTGGCGGCGCATCTGGGGCAGGACGGCGCGCGTCATCCGGACCAGCCCGAAAAAATTGGTCTCGAAGATCTTCCGAGCCTGCTCGATCGAACTCTCCTCCGCTCCGGCGGGCGCAACCCCGAAGCCGGCGTTATTCACGAGAAGATCGATGCGATCCTCGCGCTGGATGACCTCGCCGACCGCGGCCGTCACGGAAGCGTCGTTGGTCACGTCGAGGGTCAGCATCTCGAATGACTGCTTGGCTGGCTGATGTCCGCGTCTACTGGTGCCGTAGACCTTGTAGCCGACCGCCGCCAGGCGCTGCGCGGTGGCTTCACCGATGCCCGACGAGGCGCCCGTCACCAGAGCAATCTTTGCGTTGGTCATGATCTTCTCCTGACGATCAGCGGCGTTCGCCGAATTTTGATAACGATCGTAATTATTGAATTAGATGACGGTCGTAATTATAATTGTCAAGCCTTCCGATTCGGGATCTTCGATATGCGCGTTTCCAAGGAACGAGCGGCTGACAACCGCGACCGAATTCTAACGGCGGCTTCGCGCCTGATCCGGGAGCGCGGAATAGCCGGCGTTGGAGTTGATACCCTGACCGAGGCCGCCGGTATGACCCACGGCAGCCTCTACAGCCAATTCGGCTCCAAGCAGCGGCTGGTCGAGGAAGCCATTGCGGCGGCAATCGTCTCCAAAGGTCGAGAGCTCGGTGAGATGTCCACGGTCGGCGATTACGTTTCCGAGTATCTCTCGCCGGCGCACCGGGATGAACCGGGAAGCGGATGCCCCTTTGCGGCGCTGTGCTCTGAAATGCATCGCCAGAGCCAGGGCGCGCGCGAGCGCTTTACCGCCGGCGTGAGGGGCATGATTGGATGGCTCGGCGCCCGCCTGGGTTCGGGGACCAGGCAACGCCAGCGCGACGAGGATGCGATCGTGACTCTTGCTTCCCTGGTCGGCGCGATCGTGCTTGCCCGCGCAGTGAGCGATCCAAAATTGTCAGACGAGATTCTGCGGGCCACACGGAAGAAACTGACTCGTTAGCTAGCTTTTGCCCGTGCTGCAAATCTCGGTGAGCCGATCCAGCCAGATGCCGACTACGATGCCGGCGAAGTAGGCCGTCAGATTCCACAGCGAGAAGATGCGGCCGAGCAGCAGCGCGCCGGCCGTGGTGAGCCGGAACGCATCGAGCCAAGGCGTGTGCAGCAAGCGTGAGAACTCGACGATGAACGCGATCACCGCTGCGATGGCTGCAATCTGTGTCCGCGTCAGCCGCGGTAGCAAAACCCCTGCCAGCAAGAACACCATCGTGGCCCACAACAGCGAGCCGCCGTACTTCACGACGAACGCAGGCAGCCCAAGCGGAAAGCCGTACCAGCGCAAGGACAGTCCGCAGGCAATGACGATCAGTGCGAGGGCGGCGCGGATCAGCGATGTCCGGAGCGGTGCAATGGGTTGATCCGGCTGCGTCCCGTGCATTGCTCACTCCATTGACTCTTTGCCGGCGATGCTGAAAACCCCGGATCAGCTCACAAAAGCAATAACCCGGGGGAAGCCATGAGCCAGACCACCACCTATGCCGGTTCCGCCGGCGCCACCAAATCGGAGATCGAGACCTCGACCATCCGCGCCATCTCATGGCGCCTGATCCCGTTCCTGGTGCTGGCCTACTTCTTCTCCTATCTCGATCGCGTCAATCTCGGCTTCGCCGCGCTGACCATGAACGCGGAGCTGAAGTTCACGCCGCTGATCTTCTCCTGGGGCGCCGGGATCTTCTTCATCGGCTACTTCATTTTCGAGGTGCCGAGCAATCTGGCTCTGGAGAAGTTCGGCGCCAGCCGCTGGATCGCCCGCATCATGGTGACCTGGGGCGTCATCTCCGCTCTGATGGCGATGGTCAGCGGCGTCACCAGCTTCTACGTCCTGCGCTTCCTGCTCGGCGTCGCAGAGGCCGGCTTCTTTCCCGGCATCATCCTCTATCTCACCTACTGGTATCCGGCCGAATATCGCGCTCGCTTCCTTGCGGCGTTCGCCATCGCCGTGCCGGTCTCGACTGTGATCGGCGCGCCGATCTCGGGCCTGTTGCTCGGGCTCGACGGTGCGATGGGCCTCAAGGGCTGGCAGTGGCTGTTCATCATCGAGGGCATTCCCTCGGTGCTGCTCGGCATCGTCACCTGGTTCTATCTCACCGACAAGCCGGAGAAGGCGGACTGGCTGTCGGGGGAGCAGAAAGCCTGGCTCAAGGCCAAGCTCGATTCGGAGATCGCGGCCAAGCAGGCGGTGAAGCATTTCTCGCTCGGCGAAGCGCTGTCCTCGCCCAAGGTGATCGCGCTCAGCCTGATCTATTTCGGCTTCGTCGGCGCGCTCTACGGCATGCAGTTCTGGCTGCCGCAGATCGTCAAGGCGTTCGGGCTGACCAATGCGCAGACCGGCTTCGTCACCGCGATCCCGTATCTGTTCGGCACCATCGCGATGATCCTGTGGGCGCGGCACTCCGATGCGACGCGCGAGCGGGTGATGCATGTCGGCGCGCCGTTGCTGCTGACCGCTGTCGCGCTCGGTGCGTCCTCCTATCTGACCGATCCGACCATGACGATGGTGGTGCTGACGGTCGCGGCCATCGGCGTGTTCTGCTGCTTCGGCGTGTTCTGGACCCTGCCGACCGCCTGGCTCTCCGGCACCGCGGCCGCCGGTGGCATCGCGCTGATCAACTCGATCGGCAATCTCGCCGGCTTCGGCGGGCCGTATCTGATCGGCTGGGTCAAGGAAGCCACGGGCCAGACCTCGACCGGCCTCCTGGTGCTCGCTGTGCTGCCTCTGCTCGCCGGCATCCTGGTGTTCATCGGCGGCCACGACAGCAAGCACGAGTTTGCCGGGCAGGGGCGGTAGAGCCGCAAGCCGCGTGTACGGTCCTGTAGGGTAGGCAAAGCGCAGCGTCCCCGCGGATAGTTTCGTGGGCACGGCGCTACCGCGCCTTTGCCTACCCTATGACATCCGGGCCGAGGCCTGACCTCGGCCTACCTACCGGAGCACCTTCCTGCGAATAGGTATCCGCCTTGTTACCGCCCCTTAACGATCACGCTTTCCTGATGACTGACGATTATTGACTTTTATCAGTGATTAGTCGACATTCCTCTCATTCGAGATGCAGGAGTGTCCTTCGATGTTCGTCCGGTCGGTTTTGTCGAGCTATTCCAGGCTGTTGGCAGGTGTGTCGCTGGCCCTGATGGCCGCCAGCCTGGCTGGGTGCAATGACACCGTCGCCGAGAAGGCCGAGCCGCCGCGGCCGGTTCTGGTCGCCACCGCGCATTATGATGCCGAGACCCCCGAGCGCAGCTTTGTCGGCACCGTCAGGCCCCGGATCGAGAGCGATCTCGGCTTCCGCGTTGCCGGCAAGGTCGCCAAGCGACTCGTGGAAGTCGGCCAGACCGTCGAGATCGGCCAGCCGCTCGCCACTCTCGACGAGGTCGATCTGAAGCTGCAGGCCGAGCAGGCCGCCGCCGAGCAGACCGCCGCGACCGGCGTGCTGGCCCAGGCCGCCGCCGCCGAGCAGCGCGCCAAGGACCTCAAGGCCAAGGGCTGGACCACCGACGCGCAGATGGATTCGAGCCGTGCCGCCGCGGACGAAGCCCGCGCCCGCCTGAACCGCGCCGAGCGCGCGCTCGAGCTCAGCAAGAATTCCCTTTCCTACGCGACGCTTGTTGCCGACGCCCGTGGCGTCGTCACCGCAACGCTGATCGAGCCCGGCCAGGTGGTCGCCGCGGGCCAGGCCTCGATCCGCGTCGCCCGCTTTGCCGAAAAGGAAGCGGTCGTCGCGATCCCTGAGACGCTGGTTGGACGTGCCAAGTCGGGCGTCGCCAGCGTCACCCTTTGGTCCGAGCCGAACAAGAAATATGCGGCCAAGCTGCGTGAGATCGCACCGGCGGCCGATCCGGCCACGCGCACTTACCTTGCGAAGTTCTCGCTGCCCGAGGCCGACGACAAGGTCGCGCTCGGCATGACCGCGACGCTCACGCTGTCGGACGCCGCGACCGAGCGTGTCGCGCGGCTGCCGCTGTCGGCGCTGTTCAACGAAGGCGGCAAGCCGTCCTTCTACGTCGTCGACGACAACGGCGCGCTCACGCTGAAGCCGGTCGTGGTGAAGTCCTACGAGAGCAACGACGTGGTCATCACCGGCGGCGTGGAAGAGGGCGCCAAGATCGTCGCCCTCGGCGTGCAGAAGCTCGATCCGGGCCAGCGGGTGCGGGTCGTCTCGTCCCTGTCGTTTTAGTTCCTTGTCATTCCGGGGCGGTGCGCAGCGCCGCACCCGGAATCTCGAGATTCCGGGTCTGGTCCTTCGGACCATCCCGGAATGACGAGAGAAGTAAGTTACGTCGTGTGAGGTGAGTTTCGGCCTTTGTCCCTAAGCAAAGGCTGAAGCGGCGAAGCGATCCAGAACCTGCCCAGCCCCCTGGATTGCTTCGCTGCCTCCCGACGACGGTTTGAACTGAGCGGCTGTCGTTATTGCAACTGGATCGTGTTTCGGAGAGAGCGATGAAGCGCTTCAACCTTTCGGCCTGGGCCGTCAGCCATCCGACGCTGGTTCTCTTCCTGATGCTCGTGCTCGGCGTCGCCGGCTTCTTCTCCTACGAGAAGCTCGGCCGCGCCGAGGATCCGTTCTTCACGGTGAAGGTGGTCAACGTCTCCGTGATCTGGCCCGGCGCGACCGCGCAGGAAATGCAGACGCAGGTCGCCGATCCCATCGAGAAGAAGCTCCAGGAGCTGCCCTATTTCGAGAAGGTGCAGACCTATTCCAAGCCCGCCTTCACCGCGCTCCAGGTCACCTTCCGCGACAACACGCCGCCGAAGGACGTGCCCTATCTCTTCTATCTCCTGCGCAAGAAGCTGGTCGACGTGCAGGGCCAGTTGCCGTCGGGCATTCTCGGGCCCGTCGTCAACGACGAGTTCTCCGACGTCGATTCCATCCTCTACATGATGACCGGCGACGGCGCCGATTATGCCCAGCTCAAGAAGGTCTCCGAGGGATTCCGTCAGCGCCTGTTGAAGGTGCCTGGCGTGACCAAGGTCGACGTCTACGGCAACCAGGACGAGCGCATCTTCGTCGAGTTCAGCCACGCCAAGCTCGCCACCCTCGGCATCACGCCGCAGGCGCTGTTCGATTCGCTCGCCAAGCAGAACAACGTGACGCCGGCCGGCACGGTCGAGACCTCCTCGCAGCGCGTGCCGCTGCGCGTCACCGGCGCGCTCGACGGCGCCAAGGCGGTCGCCGAAACGCCGGTCGAGAGCAACGGTCGCGTCTTCCGCTTAGGGGACATCGCCACGGTCACCCACGGCTATGTCGATCCGCCGAGCTTCGTCGTTCGCCAGGAAGGCAAGGCAGCGATCGGCATCGGCGTCGTCACCGCCAAGGGCGCCAACATCCTCGAGCTCGGCAAGGAGGTCGAGAAGGCGACGGCCGAGTTCATGAAGGCCGTGCCGCAGGGCATCGACGTCAAGCTCATCGCCGACCAGCCCAAGGTGGTCGAGCACGCCGTCGGCGAGTTCGTGCACTCCTTCATGGAGGCGCTCGTCATCGTGCTGTTCGTTTCGTTCCTGGCGCTGGGCTGGCGCACCGGCATCGTGGTCGCACTGTCGGTGCCCTTGGTGCTCGGCATCGTCTTCATCGTCATGAACGCGATGTCGCTCGACCTTCATCGTATCACGCTCGGCGCGCTGATCATCGCGCTCGGCCTGCTCGTCGACGACGCCATCATCGCGGTCGAGATGATGGTGGTGAAGATGGAGCAGGGCTGGGACCGCATGCGCGCGGCGTCCTTTGCCTGGGAATCCACCGCGTTTCCGATGCTCACGGGAACGCTGGTCACGGCCGCTGGCTTCCTCCCCATCGGCTTTGCCAATTCGGCGGTCGGCGAGTATGCCGGCAGCATCTTCTGGATCGTGGCGATCGCGCTGGTCGCCTCCTGGTTCGTGGCGGTGATCTTCACGCCCTATATCGGCGTCAAGCTGCTGCCGGAGATGAAGGCGCACCACAATCACGATCCGCATGCGGTCTACGAGACCCGCATGTACCGCGGCCTGCGCGCCATCGTGCAATGGTGCGTCAACCACCGCATCACCGTGGTGGCCGCGACCGTCGGCGTCTTCGTCGCCTCGATCGTCGGGTTCGGCCATGTCCAGCAGCAGTTCTTCCCGCTCTCGGAGCGGCCCGAGCTGTTCTTCCAGCTGCGCCTGCCCGAGGGCACCGCCTTCAACGTCACCGAGAAGGCGGTGAAGCAGGCCGAGACGCTGCTGAAGGACGACAAGGACATCGAGACCTACACGTCCTATGTCGGCCAGGGCTCGCCGCGCTTCTGGCTCGGCCTCAATCCGCAACTGCCGAACGAGGCCTTTGCCGAGATCGTCGTCGTCGCCAAGGGCGTCGAGGCGCGTGAACGCATCAAGGCCAAGATCGAGAACGCGGTTGCCGACGGCATGCTGTCCGAGGCGCGCGTCCGCGTCGATCGCTTCAACTTCGGCCCGCCCGTCGGCTTCCCCGTCCAGTTCCGCGTGATCGGCCCCGACGCCAACAAGGTGCGCGAGATCGCCTACCAGGTCCGCGACGTCATGCGGCAGAACAAGAGCGTCAAGGACGTCCAGCTCGACTGGAACGAGCAGTCGCCTTACCTGAAGCTCGTCGTCGACCAGGACCGCGCCCGCGCCATGGGCCTGACCCCGCAGGACGTCTCGCAGGCGCTCGCGATGCTGATCTCGGGCTCGCAGGTCACGACCGTGCGCGACGGCATCGAGAAGATCGGCGTGGTCGCCCGTGCGGTCCCGTCCGAGCGCCTCGACCTCGGCGGCGTCGGCGACCTCACCATCACCTCGCGCAATGGCGTCGCCGTGCCGCTGCAGCAGATCGCCAAGATCGAGTATGCGCATGAGGAGCCGATCATGTGGCGGCGCAACCGCGACATGGCCATCACCGTGCGCTCCGACGTCGTCGACGGCGTGCAGGCCCCTGATGTCACGGGCCAGATCACGCCAAAGCTGAAGGCGATCAAGGATCACCTCGAGCCGGCCTACCGCATCGAGGCGGGCGGTGCGTTCGAGGAATCCGCCAAGGGCAATGCCTCGATCTTCATCCTCTTCCCGGTGATGGTCATGGTGATGCTGACGCTGCTGATGATCCAGCTGCAGAGCTTCTCGCGCCTGATCCTGGTGTTCCTGACCGCGCCGCTCGGCATCGTCGGCGCCTCGCTCGGCCTCAACGTCGCCAACGCCCCGTTCGGCTTCGTGGCGCTGCTCGGCCTGATCGCGCTGGCCGGCATGATCATGCGCAACACCGTCATCCTGGTCGACCAGATCGAGACCGACGTCTCCCACGGCCTGACCCGGCGCGAGGCGATTGTGGAGGCGACCGTCCGCCGTGCCCGTCCGGTGGTGCTGACGGCGCTCGCCGCCATCCTGGCCATGATCCCGCTGTCGCGCTCGGCTTTCTGGGGCCCGATGGCGATCACCATCATGGGGGGCCTCTTCGTCGCGACCTTCCTCACCCTGCTGTACCTGCCGGGCCTCTATGCACTCTGGTTCAGGAAGAGCCTGGACGAGGCCGGTACGCCGGAACAGCCGGCCGCGCCGCAGCATGGCAGCGATGAACATCCGGCAATTCCGCTTGCTGAAGCGGCTGAATAAGTGAGATGAAGTGCTACTGACGAGTCCTGACAGATGACACTGGTTGCGGAACATATCGAAGGCGACACCCGGGATCGGATCCTCGAGGTGGCCGAGCGGCTGTTCCGCCAGATCGGCTACCAGAAGACCACGGTCGGCGACATCGCCAAGGAGCTCAGGATGAGCCCCGCCAATGTCTATCGCTTCTTCGAATCGAAGAAGGCGATCCATCAGGCGGTGGCCCGCTCGCTCATGGGCGAGGTCGAGCTCGAGGCGCAGCGGATCGTGGCGCGGCCCGGTCCGGTGCCGGAGCGCTTCCGGGAATTGCTCAACACCATCCATCGCATGAACACCGAGCGCTATGTCGGCGACAACAAGTTGCACGAGATGGTCGAGATCGCGATGCAGGAGGATTGGCAGGTCTGCGTCAACCATATGGAGTGCATCGCCGGATTTGTCGGCCAGATGATCGCCCAGGGCGTGGCCTCCGGCGAGTTTGAGGCGAGGGATCTCCAGCTGGCCTCGCTGTGCGCCTGCACTGCGATGATGCGCTTCTTCCACCCCCAGATGATCGCCCAGTGCGCCACCAAGCCGGGCCCGACCATCGACCAGATGATCGATTTCGTCATCGCGGGTCTGTCGCCGCGCCACTGACGGGCGCGGAATTTCTCCTGTAAGCAGACCGACGTAGCCCGGATGGAGCGTAGCGCAATCCGGGATGGATCAGCGTTGTGCCCGCGGCCCCGGATTACGCTTCGCTCCATCCGGGCTACCAGGATGAGGAAAGACCCCGCGTGACCGACAAAGACCTGTACTTCTACGAGCCCTCCAAGGGCCACGGCCTCAAGCACGATCCCTTCAACGCCATCATCGCGCCGCGCCCGATCGGCTGGATCTCCTCCCGCGACGCCAAGGGTCACGTCAATCTCGCGCCCTACAGCTTCTTCAATGCGTTCTGCTATGTGCCGCCGATCATCGGCTTCTCCTCCACCAACTGGAAGGACACGGTCGAGAACATCCAGCAGACCGGTGAGTTCGTGTGGAATCTCGCCACGATGGACCTCGCCAAGCACATGAATGCGACCGCCGCGCATGTCGGCCCTGAAGTCGACGAGTTCAAGCTTGCGGGCCTCACCGCCGTGCCCGGCAAGCTCGTCAACGTGCCGCGCGTTGGCGAAAGCCCTGTCGCCTTCGAATGCAAGGTGTCCGATATCGTCCGCCTCAAAGGCGCCGACGGCAAGGAGGCCGATGCCTGGCTGACGCTGGGCGAGGTCGTCGCCGTGCACATCGACAAGGCCATGATCAAGGACGGCGTCTACCAGACCGCCGCCGCCCGCCCGATCGTCCGCGCCGGCCGCCGCGGCGACTACTTCGAGATCAAGCCGGAAAACATGTTCGAGATGGTGCGGCCGGATTAGGCCGGGCGCGCTCTCTCCGCTGTCATTCCGGGGCGACGCGTAGCGTCGCGCCCGCAATCCATTTAGCGGCAGAGCGCGTGGATGAATGGATTCTCAGGTGCGCAAGTGCGCACCATAGCTCGCGCCAAGAGGCGCGCCCCGGAATGACGTGGGGAGACATCTCTCCCCATCCCCCTCCCGGAACTGCCAGCACGACCCGGCCGTTATGGTCTCGGGGGCGGCCGCCCGGCCGCGTCAATTTTGCCCGCGAAGTGTTCACGCACCCCGGCCACTTTCCGCTAAAATGCCCGACAACCGCGCCGATGCATGAGGTCAGCCATGAGCTTCCGCCGCGACACCCTGACAAAGCCGATCTTCTCCTGGGCCCGCGGCGTGCTGCCGGCGATGTCCGACACCGAGCGCGAGGCGCTGGAGGCGGGCGACGTCTGGTGGGACGCCGATCTCTTCACCGGCAACCCCGATTGGTCGAAGCTGCTGAAAATTGCGCCGGCCAGATTGACGGAGGAGGAGCGGGCCTTCCTCGACGGCCCCGTCGACGAGCTCTGCGCCATGCTCGACGAGTGGAAGATCTTCTGGGAATGGCGCGACCTGCCGCAGGACGTCTGGCACTTCGTCAAGCGCGAGAAATTCTTCGGCATGATCATCCCCAAGGAGTTCGGCGGCCTCGGCTTCTCGCCCTATGCGCATTCGGAAGTGGTGCGCAAGATCTCGACCCGCTCGATCGCTGCCGCGGTCACAGTCATGGTGCCGAATTCGCTCGGCCCCGGCGAACTCCTCATGCGCTTCGGCACGAAAGAGCAGCAGGCGCACTGGCTGCCGCGCCTCGCCGATGGCCGCGACATTCCCTGCTTTGGTCTGACCAGCCCCGAGGCCGGCTCCGATGCCGCCTCCATGGTCGACACCGGGATCATCTGCAAAGGCGACTTCGACGGCCGGGAGGTCATCGGGCTCAGGCTTAACTGGCACAAGCGCTACATCACGCTTGGCCCGGTCGCGACACTGCTGGGTCTCGCCTTCAAGGCTTACGACCCGGATCATCTCGTTGGCCAGCGGGAGGAGCTCGGCATCACGGTCGCGCTGATCCCGACCAATCTGCCCGGTGTCGAGATCGGCCAACGCCACCTGCCGTCGATGCAGGTCTTCCAGAACGGCCCCAATTGGGGCCGCGACGTCTTCATTCCGCTCGATTACGTCATCGGCGGCCAGCAGCGGCTCGGACAGGGCTGGAAGATGCTGATGACTGCGCTCGCCGCCGGCCGCGGCATCTCGCTGCCGTCGCTCTCTGCTGCGGGTGCCGCCTATGCGGCGCGCACCACCGGCGCCTATGCCCGCATCCGCGAGCAGTTCGGCATCTCCATCTCCAAGTTTGAAGGTGTCGAGGAGCCGCTGGCGCGGATCGTCGCGACCGCCTATCAGCTCGACGCGGCGCGCCGGCTGACCTGTGCGGCGCTCAATGCCGGCGTCCATCCCGCCGTCATCTCCGGGATCATGAAGCTGCACGCGACCGAGCGGATGCGCACTGCGGTCGACGACGCCATGGACATTCATGGCGGCAAGGCCGTGATCGACGGTCCGCAGAACTATCTCGGCAACCTGCATCGCGCCGTGCCGGTCGGCATCACGGTGGAAGGCGCCAACATCCTCACCCGCAATCTCATCGTGTTCGGGCAGGGCGCGATCCGGGCGCATCCCTATCTGCTCGACGAGATGAACGCGCTCGCCGATACCGATCGCGAGCGTGGGCTCACCGCCTTTGACAAGGCGTTCTGGAAACATGTCGGCCACAGTTTTCAGACCCTGTTCCGGGCCTTCGGCCGGAGCTGGACCTTTGGCGCCTTCGCGATGGCGCCTGACGCCGGCGATGCCACGACATTCTACCGCCAGCTCTCGCGCTACTCGGCGGCCTTTGCGCTCTGTGCCGATATGGCGCTGCTTACGCTCGGCGGCGCGCTGAAGCGCAAGGAGATGCTGTCGGCGCGCTTCGGCGACATCCTGTCCGAGCTCTACCTGTTGTCGGCAGCGCTCAAGCGCTGGGAGGAGGAAGGCCGGCAGAAGGAGGATTTTGCCGCGCTGGAATGGTGCATGGCGACCGGCTTCAAAACCATCGAGAACCGGCTGGCCGAAATCCTCGCCAATCTGCCCAATCGCTTCGTCGCCGGCTTCCTCAAGTTCGTTGTCCAGCCCTTCGGCGCCCGCGTGCTCGGCCCCTCCGACCGGGTCGTGCACCAATGTGCGAGCCTGGTGCTGGAGCCCTCGGCCGCGCGCGAGCGCCTCACGCCGGATCTGGCCCATGTCGATGATGATGGCGGCTTCGCCCGGTTGGAGCATGCGTTCAAGCTGGTTACTGCCACCGACGCGATCGCCAAGCGCATGCGCGCCGCGCACATCAACGACTGGAAGGACGCCGTGGCCAAGGGCGTGATCACGCAGACCGAGGGTGAGCAGCTTGCCGCCGCTCACGAAGCCGTCACAAAAGTCATTGAGGTCGACGATTTCGCGCCGGAGGCGCTGTCGCCGATTTACAAGAAAACCGTGAATGTGCATCAGTTCTTTCAGGAACTCGGTGAGCAGAGGGCGGCGAGCTGATGGCACGACCGGTATTCATCATCGACGGCAGCCGGACGCCGTTTCTGAAGGCGCGCTCGGGGCCCGGACCGTTCACGCCGGTCGATCTCGCCGTGCAATGCGGACGGCCGCTGCTGGCGCGCCAGCCGTTTTCGCCGGACAGCTTCGACCAGGTCATCCTCGGCTGCGTCAACGTGATCGCGGACGAGATGAATCCGGCTCGCGTCGCCGCGCTCCGGCTCGGCATGGGCGAGGACATGGTCGCCTTCACCGTGCAGATCAATTGCGGCTCCGGCATGCAGTCGATCGACACTGCCTACCGCTACATCCGCGAAGGTCATGCCGACATGATTCTCGCCGGTGGCACCGAGGCCTTGAGCCACGCGCCGCTGGTCTGGCCGAATTCCGGCGTGCGCTGGTTCGCCGGCCTTGCGACCGCCAAGGGCGCGGCCGCGAAGCTCGCCGCCGCGTTCAAGCTGCGCCCGCGCGATCTCAAGCCGGTCATCGGCCTCGAGCGCGGGCTGACCGACCCCGTCACCGATCTCAACATGGGCCAGACCGCCGAGGTCGTCGGCCATCTCTTCGGCATTACGCGCGCTCAGTCGGATGCCTACGCTGCCGAGAGCCATCGCCGGCTTGCGCATGCGCAAGGCGCGGGATTTCTCAAGGGCGAGGTCGAGACCGCGTTCTCCCGCGACGGCAAATTCTTCGATCATGACGATGGCGTGCGGCCGGACTCCACGGCGGAGTCGCTCGCAAAGCTCCGGCCGGTGTTCGAGCGTCCCTGGGGGCAGGTCACCGCCGGCAATTCCTCCCAAATCACCGACGGCGCCTCCTGGGTGATCCTCGCCTCCGACGCGGCGGTCGCAAAGCACAAGCTCACGCCGAAGGCTGCCATCGTCGACAGCAACTGGGCCGCGCTCGATCCCAGCATCATGGGCCTCGGTCCAGTGATGTCGGCAACACCATTGCTCCAGCGTAACGGACTCACCATCAAGGACGTCGAGACCTGGGAGCTGAACGAAGCCTTCGCCACCCAGGTGCTTGGGTGCCTGGCCGCCTGGAACGACGATAAATTCTGCCGCGAAATCCTCGGTCTGGATGGTGCCGCCGGCGAGATCGACCGTGACAAGCTCAACGTCGACGGCGGCGCGATCTCGCTCGGCCATCCCGTCGGTACCTCCGGCAACCGTATCGTGCTGCATCTCGTCAACGCGATGAAGCGGCTCGGCACGCGGCGGGGTGTCGCCACCGAATGCATCGGTGGCGGGCTCGGCGGCGCCATGCTGATCGAGGCGGTGTGACCATGGAGTCCAAGATCATGACCGCGCTCGGCGACCGCGTCCTCGAGCTGGGACCCAAGCCGGGGACAGACAGCCCGTACAAGCACTTCAAGCTGACACGCGATGAAGACGGCGTCGCCTGGCTGCTGTTCGACCGCGCCGATGCAAGCGCCAACACGCTGTCCTCCGACGTGATGGAGGAGTTCGATGCGGTGCTTGCGGCGGTCGAGACCGAGCGTCCGGCCGGCCTCGTGATCCGCTCCGCAAAGCCGTCGGGTTTCATCGCGGGCGCCGACGTCAACGAATTCCGCGGGGTGTCCGATCCCGACATGGTGGAGACACGTATCCGCGCCGCGCACGCCGTCGTCGATCATCTGGAGGCATTGAAGCTGCCGACGGTTGCGGTGATCCACGGCTTCTGCCTCGGCGGCGGGCTCGAGGTGGCGTTGGCCTGTCAATCGCGTATCGCGATCGATGGCGCGCGCTTCGGCTTCCCGGAGGTGATGCTCGGCCTGCATCCCGGCCTCGGCGGCACCGCGCGCTTCACCGCGCTGGTCAATCCCACCCAGTCGATGGCGATGATGCTGACCGGCCGCACCATCGACGCGCGCCGCGCCCGATCGCTCGGCCTCGTCGACACCGTCACCCAGGAGCGCCACGTGCGTAACGCGGTGAAGGACGCCCTGTTCGGCCGGCTCAAGCGGGCGCGTCCGGGCCTCCTGACGCGCGCGGCGAACCTTGGTCCCGTGCGCGGGCTTCTTGCCAAACGCATGCGCTCTGAGGCGGCGAAGGCCGCATCCCGCGAGCACTATCCCGCGCCTTACGCGCTGATCGATCTCTGGGAGGCTCATGGCGGCAGCAAGGCCGCGATGCTGAAGGCGGAGCAGGCCTCGTTCGCCCGGCTGATGGTGACGCCGACCGCGCAGAACCTGATCCGCGTCTTTTTCCTGCGCGAGCAGATGAAGAAGGCCGCTGGCTCGGGCAACACCATCAAGCACGTCCACGTCATCGGCGCCGGCGCCATGGGCGGCGACATCGCGGCTTGGGTGGCCGGGCAGGGCTTTCGCGTCTCGCTCGCCGACATGAAGGCCGAGCCGATCGCGGGTGCGGTGAAGCGCGCCGCCGAGCTCTACGGCAAGATCATCCGCAAGCCGACCGATGTCCGCGACGCGCTCGATCGCCTGATCCCTGATATGGACGGTGAGGGCGTTCGCAACGCCGATCTCATCATCGAGGCGGTGCCGGAGAAGCTCGAGCTCAAGCAGAAAGTCTATGCCGGGATCGAGCCGCGGATGAAACCGGGCGCGATCCTTGCGACCAACACGTCGAGCATCCCGCTGCAGGACTTGCGCACCACCCTGGCGCGGCCGGAGCGGCTGATCGGCCTGCACTTCTTCAATCCGGTGTCGCGGCTGCAATTGGTCGAGGTCGTCAGCCATGACGGCAACGACGAACAGGTGTTGAAGCACGCCCTCGCTTTCGTCGGCGCGATCGACCGCTTGCCATTGCCCGTGAAGAGCTCGCCGGGCTTCCTCGTCAACCGCGCGCTGACGCCCTACATGCTGGAAGCCATGGTGATGCTGGACGAGAAGATCGATCCGTGCCTGATCGACGCCGCGGCCGAGCAGTTCGGCATGCCAATGGGCCCGATCGAGCTTGCCGACCAGGTCGGGCTCGACATCTGCCTCGATGTCGGCGACATGCTGCGCACCAGGTTCGGCGACCTGCTGCCGCCCACGCCGGCCTGGCTGCGCGACAAGGTCGCCAGGGGCGAGCTCGGCCGCAAGACCGGCAAGGGCTTTTACACCTGGAAGGACGGCAAGGCGGAGAAGGCGCCGCTGCCCGAGACCGGCCCGCGCGTCACCGACCAGATGATCGATCGCCTGGTGCTGCCGATGTCTAATGTCTGCGTTGCTTGCTTGCGCGAAGGCATCGTGGACGATGCCGATGCAGTCGACGGCGCCATGATCTTCGGGACCGGTTATGCACCGTTCCGTGGCGGGCCGTTGAACTATGCGCGCACACGGGGTGTGGAGAATGTCGTGTCCACTCTGCGCGGGCTCGCCGATCGCTTCGGCGCGCGTTTCGCGCCGGATGCGGGCTGGGACCGTTTGCAATAGGGGCTGTCGATAGAAAAGATGCTATCCTGGGTGGTGGAGCCCTTGGGGAGTATCGCCGATGCCGACGATCCCGTTCTTCAAGCATGCGACCCTGCGCGAGATCATCATCACGCGGCTGTGCTGCGCGGCCGATATCGTCGTGATCCTTTGTTGCGCGGGCTATCTCGTCGGGCGTTATCCCGAGGTGGGATTGCACTGGCCGTGGTTGATCGTGGCGGTTCTGGCCGGATACTTTCTCGCCGACCTCTTTTCGGGGCTGGTGCATTGGGTGGTCGACACCTGGCTCGACGAGGGGATGCTCGGCCGCGGCATCGCGATCACGCGCGAGCATCACAGCCACCCCGGCCACGTTCTGCTCTATGGATTTCTCGACCAGGCGTCTCTTGGTGCGGCGCCGAGCGCGGTGGTGATCGGAGTGGCGGCCGCCGTCACGGCGCTGTTTCCCGCATCCGCGCTCACCTATGCGCTGATGATCGTCTGGTTCGTGATCGCGACCTGTATGCTGTTTGGCATGAGCTTTCACAATCTCGCGCACCGGCAGGTCCGCCCGTTGCCCCTGCGCATGGCGCAACGGCTGCATCTGGTCTGCTCACCCGAGCATCATTGGTGTCATCATCGTGACCACACCATCCGCTATTGTGTCATCAATGGATGGGCCAATTATCCCTGTGATCGTCTCCGGCTGTGGAGCAGGCTGGAACGGCTGGTCACGGCAACGACCGGACGCGCGCCGCGGGCCGACGATGCGGAGTGGCAACGCAAACTGAGCGATACCGGAATCACCGTGGGGTTGCCGCAGCCCAATGGATAGCGCAAGCTCGTCTCGTGGGGATGTTGCGCAAGGCGCCGCGGCTTTGTATCCAGAACCGACAGCCGCGGGAGATCGACAATATGACCGACACGCACGTCCACGCCCCTATCAGCACCGACACCGGGCCGAACGGCGATCTCTGCATCCGTACGCTGGCGATGCCCGCCGACACCAACGCCAATGGCGACATCTTCGGCGGCTGGCTGCTGAGCCAGATGGATGTCGGCGGCGGCGTGTTTGCTTCGAAGGTCGCGAAGTCGCGGACCGTGACGGTCGCGATCGAAGCGATGAATTTTCGCAAAGCGGTCTATGTCGGCGATCTCGTCTCGGTCTACGCCAATCTCGTGCGGGTGGGCCGCACCTCGCTCACCGTGCACCTGGAAGCGTGGGCGCTGCGTCGCGGGGAGGAGCATCCGTTTCTCGTCACCGACGGCAACTTCACCTACGTCTCGATCGACGAGCACGGCCGCCCGCAGGAAGTTCGTTCGACCGTCGCGCCCATTGCGACGTAATCGCGCGCGGCGCTCCGCCCCATCTCACGAAAATTTGCGGCCGATGAAACGCGGCGCCGATGGGTCAACGCGTCGCGGGTTTGCCAAGAACGGGTCATAAAACGGATGAGGTCCGAGCGTACTCAATGCACGTCGATTCGGGGTGGAGACCGGTTGATTTGCCCTCAGGAACCTTTGGGCAGAGATGCCGTTATTTGCCCGCACTGAGGAATCTACGGGCCATGCCGGACAGCTACATCATCGAAGTGAATTCACAGACCGCGGGCATCGTCGTCCGCGGCCACGGGGGCTACTGCTTCTTCGCCTCATCCCACCAGTTCAATCGCCTCGAAGGCCAGCTCTTTCGCAATGCCCGCGAAGCCGAGCGTGCTGCTCGCAAGCTGGTCAACGGTGATGTGAAGGAAGCAGCTTAGCTTCGGTCATTCCGGGACGCGGAGCGCGCGCCCGGAATCCATGGGTCGGCAATTTCTGCAGCGTGATCAATTCCGGGCCCGCGCCTTTCGGCGCGTCCCGGAATGACGTGGTCGCATCACAACTTGGTCGCAGCCCGCGACAGCAGCTTCCACTCGTCGCCCTGCTTCTGCCAGTTCATCAGGATGTGAAGATTGGTCGGCACTTTCTTCCCATCGGCCGCCATCTCCTGTTCCGCCACCCAGTGGAAGCGCACGATCGCGGCGGGGCCGACGACCTTGATGGTCGGATCCTTGTAGTCGATCGACAGGAATTTTGATTTGCCGTCGGTGGCGTTGGCGATGAAGGTCGCCTTGTCCTCGACCTTGCCGCTGGAATGGCTGTAGCTCAGATCGTCCCAGCACAGCGCGCCGAGCGCCTTGGGGTCGGCCGCGATCTGGGCGAGGCGGAAGGCCTCGACCTTTTTCGCCACCGCCTCTTCGTCTGCCGAGGCGGCAAGCGCCGGCGTCGAGAGCGCAAGCGCGGACACCGCGAGAGTCGAAAGAGCCAGGTCGCGTCGGTTGATCATCGTTTCCTCCTTTTTGATCTTGCAGCGAGTGTTGCAGCCGCGCTCGACTTTGTCGAGTGGTGCATTGTCGTTATGTGGATGTGTCATTGCGTGCGAGAGGCCGTATTGATACGTCTTTCGCATTGATGCGTCGCGGATGTGGGAAAGTACGGAAATGATCGAGGCAATCGGCAGGGCATTGCTGTTCGATATCGATGGCACGCTCGCCAACACCGACCCGCTGCATCTCAAGGCCTTCAACCAGGTGCTCGGGCCCCGCGGCCATGTGTTCGACCACGCGCGCTTCTCCAGGGAGCTGCAGGGCTTCGCCAATGTATCGATCGGCGAGCGCTTCCTGCCCGACGAAACACCGGCGCGGCGTGCCGCGATCCTCGCCGAGAAGGAGGAGATTTTTCGCACGCTCGTGGCCGGGCAGATCGAACCGTTACCGGGCCTGATGGCGCTGCTCGACCATGCGGACGCGTCCGGCGTTCCCATGGTTGCCGTGACCAATGCGCCGCGTCTCAACGCCGAACTGCTGCTGGCGGGGCTCGGCATCACCGAACGGTTCAAGGCAATCGTGATCGGCGACGAGCTGCCCCACGGCAAGCCGCACCCGCTGCCCTATCAGGAGGGGCTGCGCTTCGTCGGAGGCAGTGCTGCGGCCTCGGTCGCGTTCGAGGATTCGCGCTCCGGCGTGCAATCGGCGACCGCCGCCGGCATTCCGACGATCGGAATCCGGACCAGCCTCAGCCATGCCGATCTGGTGGGCGCTGGCGCCGTTGACTCCGCAAGTGCCTTCGACGATCCGGATCTGCTCGCGCGCCTTGCCGCCGCGATGGCATGGTGAGCCCTCATCCGTTAACCGTGATCGGCGCGCGCATTGACCGAAGACGCGAACCGCCGCACCATGCGTCCTCCTGATTTGAGGCCTTTGCCGTGACCGGACTGACCCATCGCCAAGCCGAAATCCTCAACATCGCGCGGGCCTCGGGCCGTGTCATGGTCGAGGAGCTCGCGCGCCGCTTCGAAGTCTCCGCGCAGACCATCCGCAAGGATCTCAACGACCTCTGCGAGCGGAGGTCGCTGACCCGCATCCATGGCGGCGCCATCATCGCCTCCGGGGTCGAAAACCTCGCCTATGAGGCGCGGCGCTTCGTCGCCGCCGACGAGAAGAAGGCGATCGGAGCCGCCGCCGCCTCCCTGATCCCGAACGGCTGCTCGCTCTTCATCAACATCGGCACCACGACCGAGGAGGTTGCGAGCGCGCTGACCTCGCACGAGGATCTCCTCGTCATCACCAACAATCTCAACGTCGCGATGCTGCTCTATCGTCATCCCCGCATCGAGGTGGTGGTCGCCGGCGGCACGGTCCGGCGCGCCGACGGCGCCGTGGTCGGCTCGACCGCGACGCAGCTGATCGGCCAGTTCAAGGTCGATTACGCCATCATCGGCGCCTCCGCGATCGATGAAGAGGGCGCGTTGCTCGACTTCGACTATCGCGAGGTGCAGGTCGCGCAAGCCATCATCGCCAATGCCCGTACCGTCATGCTGGTCGCCGATTCCACGAAACTGCGCCGCAGCGCGCCGGTGCGCATTGCCCACATCACCCAGATCCAGACCTTCGTCACCGACCAGGAGCTGCCCGAGCGCCTCGCCACGATCTGCCACAGCAAGGGCATCGAAGTGGTGGAAGCGCTGCCGAAGGGGGCGGACATCGACGATGCGCCGGCCGAGGTGCAGGATGCGGCACCGGAGGGTGCGCCGGTGGTGCGGCTGCGATAGGGCTCAAGCGTCGTCCCATGGATTAAGTAGCGCGACGCCCGTAGGTTCGAAATCCCCCACATTGCGCGTCACGACCGTCAAACCGTGAACGAGCGCGGTCGCGGCAATGAGGGCGTCGCGCTCAGCCCGCGGATTAGGAACGTGCAGTTGCGCGCAACGCTGTGCCACGGCCGTATCGATCGTCAGGATTCGCCCCTCGAAGCGGGCCAGAATATGATCGTCGATCCAGGTGCGCAGGATCGCACCTTGCACGGCGTCCTTACGCGCGATCAGGCGCGCGCCAAGCTCAATTTCAAGGATTGAGATAGCTGACATGAAGAAACTCGCGGCGGGCACTGCATTGGCCCAAGCGAGGACGTTGCGGTCAGCCTTATCCCGGCGCCTCAGTTCTGAGACAACGTTGGTGTCCAGCAGAAACATCAATCGAGGTCGGCGGGCCTGGAGATCCCACCGCCGATGCGGGGCGGATCGAAATCGAAATCCGCGTCCGCCTGTGCCAGGGCATCGGCCAGACTGATGTGCCCGCCGCTCAAGCGCAGATAGTCTTCGATACTCAGTAGGACATGCGCCGGACGGCCGCGGTCGGTGATGAAGACGGGCCCCTTCGACGCCGCCTTCTTGGCGCCGCTCGTATCCTGGTTGAACTCTCGGCTGGTCAGGGTGGTCGCCATCCTCTGTGCGTCCTCGCCGCGACAATGCTTCGTGGGTCAATGATATGTAGAGATGTTTCTACTTTCAAGTCTTGAGCCCGCCGGAGCGAGAGGAGCCGACCGTTTTTGCCGCGCGACCGAACCATTTGCCTTCAGACTTGCCCTCGCTTCTGCCTTTTTCTCCATCGAACTGCCCCCAAAAAAGTTCCTCTTTCGCTTCCTTTCGCCTCTCTTTCATCTTGCTTTCGTTTTTCGGTGTGATCTAATCAAAAACGAAAGTAACCGCCCGACGGAACGGGCGGCCGTCGGGGGATGCGTCTGTTGGAGCGTATTTTCGACCTCGCCATCATCGGAGGCGGTGTTAACGGCTGCGGCATCGCGCGTGACGCGGTGGGGCGCGGCAATACCGTCTTCCTGTGCGAAATGAACGATTTGGCGAGCGGGACATCGTCCTGGTCGACCAAGCTGGTGCATGGCGGCCTGCGTTATCTCGAATATTACGAGTTTCGGCTGGTCCGCGAGGCGCTGATCGAGCGCGAGATCCTCTGGGGCATCGCGCCCCACATCATCCGCCCCCTGCGTTTCGTCTTGCCGCATCACGCCGGCCTGCGGCCGGCCTGGCTACTGCGGCTCGGCCTCTTCCTCTACGATCACATCGGCGGTCGGCACCTGCTGCCGGCGACCCGCTCGGTCGACCTCAGGCGTGACGAGGTCGGCAAGCCGCTGATCCCGAATCGCTACAGCCGCGCGTTCGAATATTCCGACTGCTTCGTCGACGACGCGCGTCTCGTCGTGCTCAACGCGCGCGATGCTGCCGACAAGGGCGCCGAGATTCGTACCCGCACCCGCGCAACGCATATCAAGCAGTCCGACGGCCTCTGGACCGTCGACATGGTCAACACGCTGACGGGTGAGCGCTCGTCGATCCAGGCAAAGGCTCTGGTCAATGCCGGCGGGCCCTGGGTCGAGGACGTCCTCGGCCGCGGCGCCGGCGTCAATGCGAAAGCCAAGGTGCGCCTGGTCCAGGGCTCGCACATCGTGGTCAGGAAGCTCTACGACCACGACCGCGCCTACATGTTCCAGAACGCCGATGGCCGCATCATCTTCGTGATCCCTTACCAGGACGATTTCACGTTGATAGGCACGACGGACCGCGACTATGACGGCGATCCCGCCAAGGTGAAGGCGACGCCGGAAGAGATAGAATATCTCTGCAAGGCGGCCAGCGAATATCTGGCCAGGGCGGTGACGCCGGACGACGTGGTCTGGACCTATTCCGGCGTGCGCCCGCTCTATGACGACGGCGCGAGCGAAGCCAAGGCCGCGACGCGGGACTACGTGTTCGAGCTCGACACGCCCGGCGGGGTGCCGCTGTTGTCGATCTATGGCGGCAAGATCACGACCTACCGCCGCCTCGCCGAGGAGGCGCTGGAGCGGCTCGCGCCTTATCTGCGCAGCGCAAAGGCGCGTGAGGGCTGGACCGGCAAATGGCCGCTGCCCGGCGGTGACATGAGCGTATCCGACATCGACGGCCTGATCGCCGAGCTCCAGCGCGGCTATCCCTTCCTCACGCACGAGCATGCAAGGCGGCTGGCGCGCGCCTACGGCACGAGGGCCGTCAAGCTGCTCGGCGATGCGAAGTCGGCGGCCGATCTGGGCCAGGCCTTCGGTGCGACGCTGACCGAGCGCGAGGTCCGCTACCTCATGGCCAATGAATGGGCCATCACCGCCGAGGACGTGGTCTGGCGCCGCTCCAAGCTCGGCCTGCGACTATCTGCCGACGAGATCTCTGCCTTGGACGACTGGATCAGGACCCACGCTGTGCCGCACAGTCCCCTGCTGGAAGCGGGAGGACGCCCATGACCGTGACACTCGACCACGTGACCCGGACCGTCGATGGCGTGCCGCACATCCGCGACGTCTCGCTGACGCTGGAGAGTGGCACGCTCAACGTGCTGCTCGGGCCGACGCTGTCCGGCAAAACCTCGATCATGCGGTTGCTCGCCGGGCTCGACAAGCCGACCAGTGGCAAGGTGGTGGTGAACGGCAAGGACGTCACCGGCGCCGACGTGCGCCAGCGTTCGGTCGCGATGGTCTATCAGCAGTTCATCAACTACCCCTCGCTCACGGTCTACGAGAACATCGCCTCGCCGCTCCGCGTGCAGGGCAAGCCGCGCGACGAGATCGAGGCGCGCGTCGCCGAGGCCGCAAGACTGCTGCGGCTCGAGCCGTTCCTGAAGCGCACGCCGCTCCATCTCTCCGGCGGCCAGCAGCAGCGCACCGCGATCGCGCGGGCGCTGGTCAAGGGTGCCGATCTCGTGCTGCTCGACGAGCCGCTCGCCAATCTCGACTACAAGCTCCGCGAGGAACTGCGCGCCGAGCTGCCCCGCATCTTCGAGGCCTCCGGAGCGATCTTCGTCTATGCCACCACCGAGCCGACCGAGGCGCTGCTGCTCGGCGGCAACACGGTGTGCATGTGGGAAGGCGAGGCGCTTCAGATGGGCGAGACCGCCAACGTCTACCGGCGGCCGCAGACCCTGCGTGTCGCTCAGGTGTTTTCCGATCCGCCGCTCAATGTCGTCGGCATCGAGAAGAAAAACGGCTCGGTGCAATATGCCGGCGGCGCGGCATCGCCAGCCTCCGGTCTCTATTCGGGCCTTGCCGACGGGACCTATCGCGTCGGCTTCCGCGCGCATCAGCTCGCGCTCGCCAATGGCGAGGCCGACCGCCACGCCTTCCACGCCACTGTCACGGTGACCGAGATCACCGGTTCGGAGAGTTTCGTGCATCTGACCCGCGACGGATCGAACTGGGTGGCGGTGCTGCACGGCGTGCACGAGTTCGAGCCCGGCCAGACGCTCGACGCCGTGCTCGATCCCAATGATGTTTTCGTCTTCGACGCCGCCGACCGCTTGGTCGCGGCGCCCGGCATAGCGTTTTCAAGCGAAGTGCGTAGCGGTTCGCGTGAAGAAAACGCGTCAACTATTAGACGCTCTTGAGGGAGGTGCGACATGGCCCGCATTGACCTCGTCGATCTCGCCCATTCCTACGGCGGCAATGACGCGCCGCAGGAAAGCTTTGCGCTGAAGCCCGTCACCATGACCTGGCGGCAGGGCGGCGCCTATGCGCTGCTCGGCCCGAGTGGTTGCGGCAAGACCACGCTGCTCAACGTCATCTCCGGCATCATCACGCCGTCGCGGGGGAAGATCCTGTTCGACGGCAAGGACATCACACCGCTGTCAACCCAAAAGCGCAACATCGCGCAGGTGTTCCAGTTTCCGGTGATCTACGACACCATGACGGTCGGACAGAACCTGGCGTTTCCGCTGAAGAACCGCGGCGTGCCAAAGGCGGAGATCGACAAGCGCGTCGCCGAGATCGGCCGCCTGCTCGATCTCGAACCCCATCTGAACCGCAAGGCCACGCGCCTCACGGCCGACGCCAAGCAGAAGATCTCGCTCGGCCGCGGTCTCGTCCGCTCCGACGTCGCCGCCGTGCTGTTCGACGAGCCGCTGACCGTGATCGACCCCGAGCTGAAATGGCAGCTGCGCTCGAAGCTGAAGGCGCTGCATCGCGAGCTCGACCTCACGATGATCTACGTCACCCACGACCAGACCGAGGCGCTGACCTTCGCCGACACCGTCGTCGTCATGCATGACGGCCGCGTGGTGCAGAGCGGCACCCCGGCCGAGCTGTTCGACAAGCCGGCGCATACCTTCGTCGGCTATTTCATCGGCTCGCCCGGCATGAACATCATTCCGGCGGAGGTGAGGGGGCGTGAGGCGCGTATCGGCGGCCACGTCATCGCGCTCAACCGCGCCTACGACAATCTGCCTGCCGGCGCCAAGATCGAGATCGGGGTCCGTCCCGAATTCGTCGAGGTCGTGGCGCCTGCGCCGGGCCTGCTGACTGCGAAGATCGAGCGCATCGACGATCTCGGCCGTATCCGCTTTGCGCGGACGCGCCTCGGTGACGCCAAGCTCGCGGCGCGCGCGCCGGCGGGCTTCTCGTCATCCGACGGCGACGCCGGGCTGAAGTTCGATCCGTCGCATGTTCACGTCTATGCCGACAGCCTTCTGGTGGAGGGAGCCGCCTGATGGACAAGACCGTCAACCAAAAAGCCTGGTTCCTGGTGCTGCCGGTGTTCCTGGTCGTCGCTTTCTCGGCGGTGCTGCCGCTGATGACGGTGGTGAACTATTCGATGCAGGACACCTTCGGCAACAACCAGTTCTTCTGGAACGGCGTCGGCTGGTTCAAGGAGCTGCTCGATCCCTCGACCGATCTCGGCGGCCGCTTCCTCGCCTCGCTCGGCCGCAACCTGTTCTTCTCGCTGGTGATCCTCGCCATCGAGGTGCCGCTCGGCATCGTCGTCGCGCTGTCGATGCCGCGCGATGGCTGGACCGTGGCGGCCTGCCTCGTGATCCTCGCGCTGCCGCTGCTCATTCCGTGGAACGTGGTCGGCACGATCTGGCAGATCTTCGGACGTCCCGACATCGGTCTGCTCGGCTACGTGCTCAATGCCGCGGGCATCGACTACAATTACGTCTCCAACGACATCGATGCCTGGGTCACCGTCATCGTGATGGACGTCTGGCACTGGACCAGCCTCGTCGCGCTGCTCTGCTATGCCGGCCTGAAGTCGATCCCCGAAGCCTATTACCAGGCCGCGCAGATCGACGGCGCCTCGCGCTGGGCCGTGTTCAAGGCGATCCAGCTGCCGAAGATGAACCGCGTGCTGCTGATCGCGGTGCTGCTGCGCTTCATGGACAGCTTCATGATCTACACCGAGCCGTTCGTCGTCACCGGCGGCGGCCCCGGCAACTCCACCACCTTCGTGTCGATCGAGCTCGTCAAGATCGCGCTCGGACAGTTCGATCTCGGCAAGGCCGCGGCGCTGTCGCTGGTCTACAACCTCATCATCCTGATCGTCTGCTGGATCTTCTACACCGTCATGACCAATGCGGGCGCCGAGCGGAAGCCCCAGGAAGGAGCCGCGTGATGCATTCGATTCCCGGCCGCCGCCTCATCATGGGGCTGTTCCTGATCTTCCTGCTGCTGCCGATCTACTGGCTGGTCAACATGAGCTTCAAGACCAACAGCGAGATCGTCTCGACGATGACGCTGTGGCCGCACACGCCGACGCTGCAGCACTACAAGCGCATCTTCACCGACGAGAGCTGGTATTCCGGCTACATCAACTCGCTGGAATACGTCGTCCTCAACACCATCATATCGATCTCGGTGGCGCTGCCGGCTGCCTACGCCTTCTCGCGCTACCGCTTCCTCGGCGACAAGCATTTGTTCTTCTGGCTGCTGTCGAACCGCATGGCGCCGGCCGCGGTCTACGCGCTGCCGTTCTTCAATCTGTATTCGGCGATCGGCCTGTTCGACACGCCGTGGGCCGTCGCGCTCGCGCACTGCATCTTCAACGTGCCGCTGGCGGTGTGGATCCTGGAAGGCTTCGTGTCCGGCGTGCCGCGCGAGATCGACGAAACGGCATTCCTGGACGGCTATTCCTTCCCGCGCTTCTTCATCAAGATCCTGGTGCCGCTGATCGCGAGCGGAATCGGCGTCGCCGCCTTCTTCTGCTTCATGTTCTCCTGGGTCGAGCTGTTGCTGGCGCGCACGCTGACCTCGGTGTCGGCCAAGCCGATCGCCGCCATCATGACGCGCACGGTGTCGGCATCGGGCATGGACTGGGGCCTGCTGGCAGCCGCCGGCGTACTCACCATCATCCCGGGCGCGCTCGTGATCTGGTTCGTCCGTAACTACATCGCGCGCGGTTTCGCGCTCGGTCGCGTCTAAGGAGGCATCAATGGAATCCATCGCATGGATGGCCTGGACGCTGCCGACGGCGATCTTCTTCGTCGCGCTCGCCTGCACGCTCGCCGTGATGACGTGGCTGGCGGCGGTCTATCCCGAGGCCGAGCGGGTCGGCGTGCTGCGGATCCCGACCACGCGCGGCGATCGCCTGTTCATCTCGCTGATCACGGCGGCGGTCATCCACCTTCTCTGGATCGGCTTCTTCGGCACCGATGCGATCGCAACGCTGCCGATCGGCGAGGAGGGCGTCGAGATTTCGCGCCTGTGGCTTGCAAGTGGAATTTCGCTGGCGACGGCCGTGCTCATTTTCCGCACGGTCTGAAGCTCGCGAAGGGACGGCCAGATCCGGGGGCAATCCGGGTCTGTATAAAAGTTTGTCGCTGCAACGGAGGAACAACATGCGACAGTTTAGGAGAAGGAAAGGTCCATTGACCAAGAGCAGTTTTCTGACCATGTCCAGCGCCGCCGCCATCATGGCGGTGTCGTTCGTCGTCTCGGCGCCGGTCCGCGCCGCCGACGACGCCGTGATCCAGAAGTGGATCGCGGAATTCCAACCCTCGACGCTGTCGAAGGAAGACCAGAAGAAGGAGCTGGAGTGGTTCGCCAAGGCCGCCGAGCCCTTCAAGGGCATGGAGATCAACGTCGTCTCCGAGACCATCACCACGCACGAATATGAATCGCAGACGCTGGCCAAGGCGTTCTCCGAGCTCACCGGCATCAAGCTCAAGCACGACCTCATCCAGGAAGGTGACGTCGTCGAGAAGCTGCAGACCCAGATGCAGTCCGGCAAGAACGTCTATGACGGCTGGATCAACGATAGCGACCTGATCGGCACGCATTTCCGCTACGGCCAGACGGTCGTGCTGTCGGACTACATGACCGGCGAGGGCAAGGACGTCACCGACCCCATGCTCGACGTCAACGACTTCATCGGCAAGTCGTTCACCACCGGTCCCGACGGCAAGCTCTACCAGCTGCCAGACCAGCAGTTCGCCAATCTCTACTGGTTCCGCTACGACTGGTTCACCAACCCCGACTACAAGGCCAAGTTCAAGGCCAAGTACGGCTACGAGCTCGGCGTGCCCGTGAACTGGTCCGCCTATGAGGACATCGCCGAGTTCTTCACGAACGACATCAAGGAGATCAACGGCGTCAAGGTCTACGGCCATATGGACTATGGCAAGAAGGACCCCTCGCTCGGATGGCGCTTCACCGACGCCTGGCTGTCGATGGCCGGCAACGGCGACAAGGGCATTCCGAACGGCCTGCCGGTCGACGAGTGGGGCATCCGCATGGAAGGCTGCCGCCCGGTCGGCTCCTCGGTCGAGCGTGGTGGCGACACCAACGGTCCGGCCGCGGTCTACTCGATCACCAAGTATCTCGAGTGGCTGAAGAAGTATGCGCCGCCGCAGGCGCAGGGCATGACGTTCTCCGAAGCTGGTCCCGTGCCGGCCCAGGGCAACATCGCCCAGCAGATGTTCTGGTACACCGCCTTCACCGCCGACATGGTGAAGCCGGGCATCGCCGTGATGAACGCGGACGGTACGCCGAAATGGCGTATGGCGCCCTCGCCGCACGGTGCGTACTGGAAGGAAGGCATGAAGCTCGGCTATCAGGACGCCGGCTCCGTGACGCTTCTGAAGTCGACCCCGGCGGATCGCCGCAAGGCGGCCTGGCTCTATCTCCAGTTCATCATCTCCAAGTCGGTGAGCTTGAAGAAGAGCCATGTCGGTCTCACCTTCATCCGTGAATCCGACATCTGGGACAAGTCGTTCACCGAGCGTGCGCCGAAGCTCGGCGGCCTGATCGAGTTCTACCGCTCGCCCGCGCGCGTGCAGTGGACCCCGACTGGCAACAACGTGCCCGACTATCCGAAGCTCGCGCAGCTGTGGTGGCAGAACATCGGCGATGCGTCGTCCGGTGCGAAGACGCCGCAACAGGCGATGGACGCACTCGCGGCGGCTCAGGACTCCGTCATGGAGCGCCTCGAGAAGTCCAACGTGCAGGGCGCCTGCGGTCCGAAGCTCCACAAGAAGGAGAAGCCGGAGTACTGGTTTGCGAAGGCCGAGAAGGACGGCACCATCGCGCCCCAGCGCAAGCTTGCCAACGAGAAGCCGAAGGGCGAGACGGTCGACTACGACACGCTGATCAAGTCGTGGCCGGCGACCCCGCCGAAGCGCGCGGAAGCGAAGTAGGCGCCGCGTAGCGTCGTCTAATGCGAAAGGCCGGGAGCGATCCCGGCCTTTTCTTTCGTGCTTGTGATGATGTGGGACGCGCGTCCCACACACTCGATGTCATTGCCCGCGGAATGTTTAGACCGGAGACATAGCTGACGCCTGTTCGGACACATCACTGACAGATTGGCCATTGGTCAAGTCGATAGATGCGACCTGC
>NZ_LFJB01000073.1:0-37801 GCF_006658625.1 Bradyrhizobium sp. UNPF46 | reverse complement strand
ATCAGAACCGAAGCTCTAGATTCTTGTTTTGACGCGTTTTCTTCACGCGAACCGGTGTCCACTTCGCTCGAAAACGCTCTAGCGCGGCTGTTCACGGAGGCGTAGCGGAACCCTCACGCCGGCTCTCCCGCCTTCACCCCAAGCGGCTTCGGCGCCATGCCGCCACCCGGCTTGAGGTGGAATTCGTAAGTCATCAGATGCCACTGCCCGTTCGCCTTGGTGCCATCGGGCATCGCGGGATCGTTGCGCGGCTCGATCTTGGCGACGAGATCGTCCTTGACCCCGAACACCACGTCGGAATCCAGGTATTTGTCACCGTCCATGAAGACGTGGGTGATCAGCGGCTCGTAGCCCTTCGCGTTGACCAGGAAATGCACGTGCGCAGGCCGCATCGGATGGCGACCCGTCTGCACGATCATCTCGCCCACCGGGCCGTCGGTCGGGATCGGATAGCTGCACGGCAAGATGGTCCGGAAGAAGAAGCGGCCGTCGCTATCGGTGATGAAGCGCGCCCGCGCCGAGGCGCCGACCTCGTCATAGTTCGGCTTCTGGGAATCGTAGAAGCCGTCGTCATCGGCATGCCAGACGTCGACCGGGACGCCCGCAAGAGGCTTGCCCTTGAGGTCGGTGACGCGGCTTTGCACGAACATCCGTTCGCCGGTTTGGTTGTTCGGCGAGATGTCGGTGCCGTGCGCGGTCACCTTGTGCTCGCCGACATAGAACGGTCCCAGCACGGTGGTCTGGGTGGCGCCCTCGCGGTCGCGATGGTTGACGGCGTCGACCAGCATGGAGACGCCGAGCACGTCGGACAAAAGGATGAATTCCTGGCGGGTATCGGTGCATTTCTGCCCGGTACGGGTCAGGAAATCGATGGCGTAGTCCCATTCCTCGAAGGTCAGGCCGGTCTTGCTCACGTAATCGTGCAGCGACTTCACCAATTCCTGGAGCAGGAATTTGGCGCGCGGATTGGGCGTGCTATCGAAGCTCCTGACGACGGCTTCGGTGAGATCGGTCTCGTTGAACTGGGTCATAAGCGTTTGCCCTCGCGTTTTTCTCGTTGGCCCGATTGGGCTCTCTGGAAGCGTTCCAGGGGCGAGCCTACACCAGTCGGCGGGGCAGCGTTAAGCGCAACCGGCTTGGAATGAGGCCGCCATTTCGCTATCAACTTTCCGACAAAATCGCCCGGAGGAACTGATGCTCGCGCCCACCCCCGCCTCGCCCGAATCCGTCGGCATGTCCAAGCCCGCGCTCGACCGCATCGATGCGCATCTGAAGAGCCGGTACATCGATGCCGGCCGCTTCCCGGGCACGCATCTTCTGGTCTACCGCCGCGGCAAGATTGCGCACAGCTCGGTTCAGGGCTTTGCCGATGTCGAGCGCAAGCTGCCGGTCAAGGATGACACCATCTACCGCATCTATTCCATGACCAAGCCGCTCACCAGCGTCGCCTTCATGATGCTGGTCGAGCAAGGCCTCGTCGCGATCGACGAGCCCGTCGCCAAATACATTCCGGAATGGAAGGATCTCGGTGTCTTCGTCGCCGGCACCTACCCGGCCTTCCTGACCCGGCCGCCGTCCCGGCCGATGCTGATCGTCGACCTGCTGCGCCACACCTCCGGCCTCACCTATGGCTTCCAGCAGCGCTCCAATGTCGATGCCGCCTATCGCAGCGAAAAGATCGGTGAGGTCGAAAAGTCAGGCACGCTGCAGACCATGATCGAGGGCCTTGCGAAGATCCCGCTGGAATTCTCGCCGGGCGAAGCCTGGAACTATTCGGTCTCGACCGACGTGGTCGGCTACCTCGTCGGCAAGATTTCCGGCATGCCGTTCGAGCAGTTCCTGAAGCAGCGGATCCTCGATCCGCTCGGCATGACCGACACCGATTTCCACGTGCCGGCCTCCAAGGCGCACCGCTTCGCCGCCTGCTACTCGGCCGATCCCGGCGGCGGCATGACCTTCCATGCGGGCCAGCGGCGCGAGGGCATGACGCTGCAGGACGATCCGACGACCAGCTCGTTCCTCTCGCCGCCCTCTTTCATTTCCGGCGGCGGCGGCCTCTGCTCGACGGTCGCCGACTATCTCACCTTCTGCCGCGCGCTGCTCAACGGCGGCGAGCTCGGCGGCGTCAGGCTGATCGGGCCGAAGACGCTGGCGCTGATGACCAGCAACCACATTCCGGGCGGGCGGGCGCTGCCGGAAGTGTCGCGTTCGCTGTTCTCGGAAGCGACCTATAACGGCATCGGCTTCGGCCTCGGCTTCGCCGTGACGATGCGCCCCGCCGAAACGCTGATCGCCGGCAGCCCTGGCGAATACAATTGGGGCGGCGCTGCCACGACCTCGTTCTGGATCGACCCGGCCGAGGAGCTGATCGCGATCTTCATGACACAGGTGCTGCCGTCGAGCGCCTATCCGATCCGCCGCGAGCTCCGCAGCATGGTCTATGCCGCGATCACCGAGAGCAATCTGTAGCCGATCGCATCGATCCCGCGGCCGCCAGCCGCGGGATCGCCGCTCCGACGCTCATTTGAGCATCTCCGGCACGATCAGGCGCGGCAAGAACAGCGACACGCTCGGCCAGACGATGACCGCCGCGAGCACGAGCAGCATCGGGATCAGCATGATCACGGTGTCCTTCAGCGCATAGCGCAGCCGCACGCCAGCGATCGAACAGGCGATCATCAGGCACAGGCCATAGGGTGGCGTCACCAGTCCAAACGCCAGCGACACGATGGAAATGATCGCGAACTGGACGGGATGGAGATCGACGGACTTGGCGAGCGGCTCCAGCACGGTGCCGACGATGATGATGGCCGGGATGGCGTCGAGGAAGCAGCCCACCACCAGGAAGCAGAAGGCTATGAAGAAACCCGCGGCGACCGCCCCCATGCCCCAGGTCGAGACATTCGCCAAGAGCTCCTGCGGGATCTTGTAGTAGGCCAGCAACCAGCCGAACGCGCTCGCCGTGCCCACGCAGAACAGGGCAACGCCGGCGAGGCGCCCAGTGTCGAGCAGCGCCTTGTACAATTCGCGCAGGCCCGTCTCGCGATAGAAGAACGCGGAAAGCGCTACGGAATAGAGCACCGCGACGCAGGCGGACTCCGTCGCGGTAAACCACCCGAGCAAAATGCCGCCGACGATGATGAACGGCGTCATCAGGGCCGGTATCGACCGCCAGATCGCGCATCGCATCTCGACCCAGCTCGCCTTGGGATAGGTCGGGTAGCCGCGGCGCACCGCGTAGATGTGCACCGTCGCCATCTGCGCACCCGCAATCAAGAGGCCCGGCACGATGCCGGCAAGATACATAGCTGCAATCGAGGTCGAGATCAGCCCGCCCCACACGATCATCAGGATCGAGGGCGGAATGATCACGGCAAGCACCGCGGACACCGCGGTGATCGCGATCGAGAACGAAAGGTCGTAACCCTCCTTGGTCTGCGCATCGATGAAGATCTTGGACTGGCTCGCCGCATCCGCGGTGGAGGAGCCCGAGATGCCGGCGAAGAACACCGACAGCACGACGTTGATCTGCGCCAGCGAGCCCGGCCAGTGTCCGACCATCGAGCGGGACAGCGCCACCAGGCGGTCGGTGATGCCGCCGATGCTCATCAGGTTCGCCGTCAGCAGGAAGAACGGCACCGCAAGCAGGATGAATGAATTGTAGGCGTTGAAGGTCTCCTGCGCGAGCGTCATCAGCGACAGATGCGGTTCGATCAGCAGGATCGGCACGCAGGCAAGGCCGAGCGCGAACGCGACCGGCACGCGCACGATGAGCAGGCCGACGAAGACCCCGAACAGCAGCAATGCGGCCTGACCGGCGGAGAGTACATTGCCGCTCATCGCCGTGCTCCGACCAGGACGCGCATTTCATCGAGGATCTGTTCACCTGCGAAGACGATCCAGGTCACGCCGGCAACGGGCCACGCAACGTGAATCAGCCAAAGCGGCAGATCGGCCAGCTCCGACGTTCTGTTCCAGGCGAAGCGCGTAAACTCCAATCCGGCCACCACGAACACGAGTGCCAGCGCCAGTACGCCGAGACGCGCGAGAATCCGCACCGCGGCCTCTGACCGCCGCGACAGATCCGGCCACACGTCGACCTCGAAATGTTGCGCTTCCCGCACGCCCACCATGGCCCCGATCATGATGGTCCAGACGAACAGGAAGCGCGCCATTTCCTCCGTCCAGATGTAGGACGGTATGAAGGGCGTGTAGCGCGAGATGATCTGCAGCGTCACGGGAATGACGAGAATGCCGACGCAGGCCGCGAGGAGGATCTCCAGCAACTTCGCATAGGCCGCCGTGACGCGGCGCCACAGCGACGGTGCGGACGGGACGGGTATTTCGGACATTGGGGCTCCGTGCGGGCAGCTCATCCGCCACGGCCGGGCAAGAAGCGGGGCTTGCCCGGACATGCCGTCGGCGGATTGCAACAAGCTCAGGCGACGTTGATCTTCTCGAAAATGCCTTCCGCACCGATTTCCTTGGCGTAGGTGGCCATGACGGGGTCGGCGAGCTTCTTCATGGCGTCCCGCTCCTCGAACGGAACGCGCTTGAGCTTGCCGGCCTTCTCGAGCGTATCGAGCTTGACGACCTCTTCGCTCGACTCCAGCTGACGGCCGTAATCGCCTGCCTCCTTGCCGGCCTTCATGATCGCGTCCTGCAAATCCTTCGGCAGGGTCTTCAGCGTCTTCACCGAGAAGCAGATCGGCCGGATCGACACGGCATGCTGGGTCAGATTGAGATGTGGCGCCACTTCGTAGAACTTCATCGCTTCGACGCCGGCCGCCTCGTTTTCGCCAGCCGATATCACCCCGTTCTGGATCGCGTTGTAGATCTCGTTATAGGCGATCACCGTCGGGCTCATGCCGACCGCGGCAAAGGTCTTCGACCAGATCGGCGCGCCCTGTACGCGAACCTTGAGCCCCTTGAGATCGGCAAGGTTCTTGAGCGGCTTGTTGGCGAAGATGTTGCGGATGCCGCCGCCGGAATAGCCGATCAGGACAACCTCGGCTTTCGCCGCGACCTCATCGGCGATCGGCGCCAGGATGTTGGCTTCAACCACCTTGTTCATGTGCTCGATGCCCTTGAACACGAAGGGCGCGTCGATGAACGGGGCCGCCTTGGCGAAGGTCGACATGTGAGCGGGCGAGACGATGCCGTAGTCGACGGCCTTGCCTTGCGACATGTACTCGAAATACTGCTTCTCGAGGCCGAGCGAGGAGTTCTTGTGCAGGGTGAAATTGACGGGCTTGCCGTAATATTTCTTCACCAGCTCCTCGAACCGGATCAGCGCCCGATTGAAAGCGTGATCGTCGTTGAACTGCACGGCTCCGTTGAGCGTGATCGGCGCTTGCGCCCTGAGGATCGAGGGCGTGCCGATCACGGCCGCCGCGGTGGTCGCACCGAACCCAGCGAGAAATGACCTTCGCTTCATCGTCTCCCTCCCTTTGATGCTCCGTCCCTGTCGCCGGGGCGTGAGTGAAGCCGGTATGCGGCTTGCGAGAGAAGCGTATGAAAATCCCCGGCGGGACGGAAGTCATTTCGCCGGCGCTGAACGGACTCCTTCGTCGCAGGGCACCCCGCCACGACCTGTTGCACTGCAACTCGGGCCCCCGCGGGCGGGCGGTGAGACCACTTCCTTCAGATACGAAGACTTGCGGACCTGTGCGCTGCACGCACAGACCCGCTCGCCGCGTGCTGCAGGCTTAGTGCAGGTAGCCTCCGGTGATCGCGTGATGCTGGTGGATCCCGGCTCGCGCACGGTCGTTCGGGAAATCGATTGAGCACTGCAGGAGGCCGACCGCCTTGACGGCGGTCGGCTTCGCAGAGGCGATCGCATGATGTCGCATCGAGAGGCCCGGATCGCCGGGCTTGGCCTGGCTTCTGTCTACGCCATGTGTCTACTATTGACCGCAATCAGCATGAGCTGACGCGCAGGGCGTGCCGGACGGAGCTGTAGAGTTCCGTTGCAGACGGCCCGCCAAATACGAAAATCGTGGCGTCCGGCAGGCCCCACCCGTATGGTCGGCCCAAAATCATAATCCGGCGCCGCTGCGCCCGGAACCGGGACGACCACGTTTGTCAAAGCTCACCCTGCCGGTCCGACTCGCTCTTCTGGTCACGGGAACGATGTTGCCGCTGATCGTCTTTGCGGTCGGTATCGCCGTCTACAACTACAGGCAGGACCGCGGCGATGCGACGCGCCGGGTGCTGGAGAACGTGCGCAGCATGCGTCTCGTCCTGGACTCCGAAGTTCAGCGCATGACCGGCGGCCTGCAAGTGCTCGCGCTGACCAATTCGCTGCGTAACGACGACTTCCAGAGCTTCCGCCGCATCGCGCTCGGCTTCGTCGAGCAGTATGGCAGGGGCGGCCTGGTGCTGATCTCCGATCGCAAGGGCCGGCTGCTGTTCTCCTCCGCGACGGAGGACACCGCAAGCCTGCCGGCGCGCGGCAATCTCGGGACCATCGAAAGAGTTTTTGCGAATAGATCGCCGCAATATTCCGACCTGTTCGTCGGCGCGATCAACGGACGGCGGGTGCTCACCGTCGAGGTTCCGGTGTTTCGCGACGGCGAGGTGATCTACGACCTCTGCTTCAGTCCGCCGATCAGCATCTTTCAGGAGCTTGTCGAGAAGCAGCGCCCCGACCAGCTCTGGACCGTATCCCTGCTCGACACCAAGAGTGTCGTATTCGCGCGCGTACCGAACCCGAGCGAGACGATCGGCAAGCAAGCCTCCGGCGTCCTATACGATGCGATGTCTCGCACGTCGGAAGCCACCCTTTCGAGCGTCTCGCTCGACGGGGTGGCGCTGTCCTCCGCCTTTACCAAGTCGCGCCTGACCGGCTGGACGGTCGTGGCCGGCGTCGCCGAGAGCTCGCTGATCGCGCCGCTCTGGCGCAACATCGCCATCACCAGCCTGATCGGCGGCATCCTGCTGCTGACCGGCCTCACCTTCGCGGTCAGGATGGCGACCACGATCGCGCGCGGCGAGATGCTGCACAATCTGCTGATCGACGAACTCAACCATCGCGTCAAGAATACGCTGGCCCTGATGCAGGCGATCGCCGTGCAGACCTTCCGCAGCGCCAGCCGCGACGAACGGACCAAGTTCGAGGGCCGGCTCGGTGCACTGGCCGAAGCTCATAATCTCCTGAGCCAGGAGAAATGGGCGGGCTCCGAGCTCCGGGATGTGATCGCCCGCGCGCTACAGCCATTCCTGCTGAACAGCCCCGACCGCATCCGCATGGCTGGTCCCGCCGTGCCGTTGTCGCCGCGTCTCGCCGTGGTGCTGTCGATGATCGTGCACGAGATCGCCACCAACGCTGCGAAATACGGCGCGCTGTCCAACGAGTCCGGCCGCGTGACGCTCGACTGGGAGGTCATCACCGACGCCCCGAAGCCGCGGCTCCGGCTGATCTGGACCGAAATCGGCGGACCGCCGGTGACGGCGCCGGTACGGCGCGGCTTCGGCTCGCGCCTGATCGAGCGCAGCGCGCGCGACCAGCTCGGCGGCGAGGCGACCGTCGACTTCCTGCCGCGCGGCGTGGTCTGCACGGTGGTCTGCACGCTGGACGAGGCGCGCTGAACCAGCCGGAGTGACATCAGCGCCGATCATCGCCGATGCCGCACGCGCTCGCTAAAGCGTTTTCGAGCGAAGTGGACACCGGTTCGCGTGAAGAAAACGCGTCAAAACAAGAATCGAGTGCTTCGGTTCTGATTCAATCGGAACCGACGGTGCTCCAGAACGATGGCTATGTGACGGCCTGCTGCACCTTTTGTCATAAAACGTCTTTCACAAGATCTCCGTTCAAGGTCTCGCGCAACCCGGCGCCACCCATCGTGCATTTGCGAAAGCGCGCGCCTGCTTGGAGCAGGATCGGACAAAGCATGGCCGCTTGAGGAAAGACCCCAAGCCTTTGCAGCGCATAGAACCTGCGCCGCCCCGTATAAATACGGGAACCTGATCCACAACCTGAGCCGATCGGGAGGAGCACGCAATGATCGGGAGCACCACACTCATGCGCAATCCCTCACACAAGGGCTTGCCGGCCGCACCTGGCGCAGAGCCGGACAATGGCTCGACCTGCGAACGGCGCGCCGCCGATGCGGAGATGGCGCGGGTGCTCAGGACCGAACCGACTCGCGTGGCACTGGACTCCTCCGGCGCCGGGATCGCCCATTGGAAACACGATCCATTGCACGACGTCGTGGAGCCCATGAGCCACCACGTGATCATGGCATACAACGGCATGATGCAGCGCATGGAGCGGCGGTCGGGAAAATCGGTTGCGATCGGGACGTTTCGCCCTGGAGTCGTTATCATCATTCCGGAGGGATCGAGCTCCCGATGGGACATTCCGAAGCCTGTCGATGTGGTCCAGCTCTATCTTCCGAATGCAACACTGAAGCGCATTGCCGACGAGGCCGGGACCACCAAGCCAGCCGACCTGCTGGAGCGGACGGCGCATCCTGACCCGATTACGTCCAGACTGCTCTTGAGCGCAGCGGAGGCGCTCGGGGGCAACGGGGCCCTGGATACGTTGTTCCGCAATCAGCTGACGGATCTTCTGGCCACGCGCCTGCTGGTCGCCCACACTGGTTCGCCACCCACGTTCCAGCCGACCATGGGTGGGCTGTCGCCGAAGGTCCTGCTCCGCGCGATCGAACGGTTGCGTTCGGACAGCGATGCGGACGTCTCGCTCGATGCGCTGGCGTCCGATGCCGGCCTCTCGCGATTTCACTTCTGCCGGGCCTTCAAGGAAAGCACCGGGCTCTCGCCGCATGCCTGGCTGCGCCAGCACAAGCTCGAGCAGGCCATGAACATGCTGCGGGGGAGCGACGAAGCGATCGTCTCGATCGCCGCGGCGCTCGGCTATTCCTCGCAGACCGCCTTCGCCGCCGCCTTCAGGAAGCTGACGGGAGAAACGCCGAGCGATTGGCGCAGGCGCATGCGTTAGCAGCAATCTCGCGACAGGGACGGCAATCGCTCTGGGGCAGTCGAATATCTGGTTCGCTAAACATCTGGCATCGCACGACGCGGACGGAGACCGACGATGGACTGGAAACACCTTGCGATCGCGCCGCGACGGAAAGCCGTCACGACCGCGCTGCTGTACGGGCTCTCGCTGACCGTACGCTTCACCCAGCCGACAGCCGAAGAAGCGCCGGTCCAGGCTGCGCAAAGCGTCAATCCCGCGACGTCGATCCTGATCAATCAGGGTTGGCTCCGAAAACCGATGGTGCCGGCAGCTTTGCGCAGCTGGCCATCCGGCCCGAGAAGCTGCCCGGCGGCATGTGAGGGCCCTGCGCTGCTGTCCTCTCTGCCGAACTGCACCGCGCCATAAGGCCCGGCGGTCTCCGTTTCACCTCTTCGCATCGTCGCCGATCGCGGCAGGCTCAGCCGACACCAGGCGGCGGCGGCGACGTGCGCGCGTTCCGAGCCACCAAACCCAGGAGTCAAACCACATGCGACTGCTCGTCATCGGCGCCGGCTTTGCCGGCATGTACGCCGCCCTCTCCGCTGCCCGCCTGCGCGACATCCAGGGCGTTTCGCCTGATGATCTCCAGATCGCGCTGATCGCACCGGAGCCGACGCTGGTGGTCCGCCCGCGACTCTACGAGCCGAAGCCGGAAACCCTGACGGCGCCGTTGCTCGATGTCCTCGAGGCGATCGACGTCGACTACATCCAGGGCAGCGCCGAGACCGTCAACACCGAGGCGCGGACGGTGCAGATCACGACTGCAAAGGGCGCGAAGAAAACTCTGTCCTACGACCGCCTGGTGGTCGCCACCGGCAGCCGCCTGTTCCGCCCCAACATTCCCGGTCTTGCCGAGCACGGCTTCAGCGTCGACTCGCTCGATGACGCGATCGCACTGGACAAGCATCTGCACGGTCTCGCCGACCGGCCGGCCGTGAATGGACGCGATACGGTCGTCGTCGCCGGCGGCGGTTTTACGGGCATCGAGGCCGCAACCGAATTGCCCGCGCGTTTGCGCAAGATCCTCGGCAAGGAGGCCAAAGCGCGCGTGATCATCGTCGAGCGCAACGGCGCGATCGCGCCTGACATGGGTGAAGGCCCCCGCCCCGTGATCGCGGAAGCTCTGCGCAAGCTCGGCGTGGAGACCCGGCTCGGCGCCGGCGTCGCCGCGCTCGACAGATCCGGCGTGACGCTGTCGACCGGCGAGCATATCGAAACCGAGACGGTAGTCTGGGCGGCCGGCATCCGCGCCGCGCCGCTGACGACGCAGATTCCCGCAGAGCGCGACAATTTCGGTCGGCTGCTGGTGGATCGCGACCTGCGCGTGCCCGCTGTCGCCGGCGTCTTCGCTACCGGCGATGCCGCCCGCGCGGCCTGCGACGATGCCGGCAATTATGCGCTGATGTCGTGCCAGCATGCCACGCGGATGGGCGCCTTTGCCGGCAACAACGCCGCCGCGGAGCTGCTGGGCGTTCCGACCAGGCCGTACCACCAGAAGGCCTACGTCACCTGCCTCGACCTCGGCGAAGCCGGCGCGCTGTTCACGCGCGGCTGGGAGCGCAAGGTCGAGATGGTCGGCGACATCGCCAAGAAGACGAAACAGGAGATCAACACCGTCTGGATCTATCCGCCGAAGGCCGAGCGCGCCGCTGCGCTCGCATCGGCAGATCCGGAGCGCGTGACCAGTCTCTGAACATCAGCATGCGAGCAGAGGAGTCTTCAAAGATGAATCGGACGATCCGCAACACTCAGGGGGAGGCCAACATGAATCTGCACGAATTTGGACATTTCGGCAGACCAGGACCCGACGAGCTCGTTCCGTCGCGTTATGCTCTGAAGGTCGGCGAGATCGACGTGATGGTGATCAGCGACGGCGTGCTGACACCACCCGCGGAGTCGATGGCCACCAACGCCGAGCCGGCTCTCCGGGGCGCGTGGCTGGACAACATGTTCCTGTCGCGGGAGGCGTTCGACTGGGCGCTGAACGAGGTCGTGGTGCGCAGCGGCGACCGGACCATACTGATCGACAGCGGGCTCGGAGCGGAGTACCCGGACTTTCCGCGGGCCGGGCAGCTGGGCCTGCGACTGCAGGCCGCCGGCATCGACCTGGAGTCGGTGACCGACGTGGTCCTGACTCACATGCACTTCGACCACGTTGGCGGGCTCCTCGTCGACGGCGTGAAGGAACGGCTGCGCAAGGATCTGCGGATCCATGTGGCGGCCGCCGAGGTCAAGTTCTGGGAGGCGCCCGATTTCTCCCGCACCGGAATGCCGCCGGCGCTCGCAGACCTGGCCCGGCGAGCATCCAGGCAGTTTGCCGATGAGTATCGCAACAAGTTGTGCACCTTCGAGCAAGAGCACGCGGTCGCGCCGGGAGTGGTCGTCAGTCGCACTGGTGGCCATACCCCCGGGCACAGCGTGGTCCGTCTTGCGTCCGGTGGCGACCGGTTGATGTTCGCAGGCGACGCCATATTCCCGGTCTCGTTCGACCACCCCGAGTGGCACAACGGCTTCGAGCACGATCCCGAGGAGGCGACCCGCGTCCGGATTGGGCTCATGCGCGAGCTCGCCGCGACCGGCGCGTGGCTGGTGGCCACACACATGCCGTTCCCGTCTGTCGGCCGGGTCGCAACCGCCGGCGACCTGTTTCGGTGGGTGCCGGCCTGGTGGGACTACTGACCACTCATGGGACAACGACAATCACCGGATCGAGCGGCGACACCGATGCCGAACGCCTTGAGAGTCTCTGAACATCTCACCGGCATCATCCACGCCTCGCAAAGCGGAGGCGCGGTCTTCCCCCAGAACTGAGCGCCAAGAAAGAGAGAGAAGAAGTTTTCAAAGATGAATCGGATGATCCACAACACTCAGGAGAAACAGACATGAACCTGCACAACACCTCATATCCCGTGTCATCGGGCCCCGAAGAGCTCGTTCCGTCGCGCTACGCGCTGAAGATCGGCGACATCGACGTGCTGGTGGTCAGCGACGGCGTGCTACCGCTGCCGACCACAATGCTGGCGCACAACGCGGCCCCAGCCGAGCGTGCGGCCTGGCTGCACGACATGTTCCTGCCACAGGACGCATTCGACTGGGCGCTCAATGCGGTCATGGTCCGCAGCGGCGGCAAGACCATCCTGATCGACGCCGGCCTCGGATCCGACCCCAACTTGCACTTGCCGCGCGCCGGTCAGCTGATCAAGCGGCTGGAGGCCGCCGGCATCGATCTGTCGTCGGTGACCGACCTCGTGCTGACCCATCTGCATATGGATCACATCGGCGGGCTGCTCGTCGACGGCGTGAAGCAGCGGCTGCGCAAGGACCTGCGGATCCATGCGGCCGCTGCCGAGGTCAAGTTCTGGGAAGCGCCCGACTTCTCCCACACCAACATGCCGCAAGGTTTTCCGGATGCACTTCGGGCCACCGCCAAGCGGTTCGTGAAGGAGTATGGCAGCCAGTTGCGGACATTCGAGGAGACGCAGGAGATTGCGCCCGGCGTCATCGCTCGTCGTACCGGCGGCCACACGCCGGGGCACAGCGTGGTTCGCGTGGCGTCCGGCGGCGAAGCGCTGACATTCGCCGGCGACGCCGTGTTTGCGGTCGGGTTCGAACAGCCCGAATGGTACAACGGCTTCGAGCACGACCCCGAGGAGGCTGCGCGCGTTCGTGTCCGCCTGCTGCGGGAGCTTGCCGAGACCGGCGAGATGCTGGTCGCCACCCATCTGCCGTTCCCGTCCGTTGGACGCGTCGCGACAGACGGCGACGCCTTCCGCTGGGTGCCGGTGTTCTGGGACTACTGACAGCTTGTTGGGTCAGACGAAACCGGGGCGCGCGCTCACGACGTTCGCGAGCGCGCGTCCCGGTTCAAATCATCAGGAGACGCGCGGCGTCCGCGACACATCCGAGGGCCCGCTTCGGCTGCTTGCGGTCCTGCCTGCGACAATTCCAGACGGCCAGGATGGCCTCCGTCCATCGTCCCGGATATGGCGAGACATTCCAGTGAACGATGTGCTTGGAGCATCGCAGGAATAACCTTTGCCAATCCCGGAGTTCTCGGGTCCCGCTCCGAAAAGGCGCATGGCACACGTGCTACCCGATCGTCTGCAGCGCCGGGAACGTCTCCAGCAGCCAGATGCTCACATTCGAGACCGCGCCGGTGAGAAAGCCGATGCCGGTGATCACCATCAACACACCCATGGCGCGCTCCACATTGACGAGGTGGCCCTTCATGCGCGCGAACAGCGCGGAGAACTGCTCGATCATCAGCGCGGCGACCAGGAAGGGAATGCCGAGACCCGCGGAATAGACCGCGAGCAGGCCGGCGCCCTTCGTCACCGTTGCCTCAGCCGCGGCGACCGAGAGGATCGCGGCGAGGATGGGGCCGATGCAGGGGGTCCAGCCGAAGGCGAAGGCGAGGCCCATGACATAGGCGCCCCAGAGGCCGACGGGCTTCGGGATCGGCAGCCGCCCCTCGCGCATCAAGAGGCCGATACGCGTCAAACCCAGGAAGTGCAGTCCCATCGCGATGATGACGATGCCGGCCAGGATCGACAGTTCCACCGACCAGGCGCGGATCAGCCCGCCGATCAGCGAGGCGCTGGCGCCGAGCGCGACGAACACGGTGGAGAAGCCGAGCACGAACAGCAGCGCCGACATCATGATCGCGCGCCTGGAGGCCGAGACCGGCTCGTCGCTCTCGACGTGCTCGATCGTGGCGCCCGTGAGGTAGATCAGATAGGGCGGGACCAGCGGCAGGACGCAAGGCGAGAGGAAGCTGACGAGGCCGGCAATCAGCGCCGCCGGGATCGAAACATTTTGCATGATGCCGTCTGAGCCATCTCAGGTGCCGGTACGGCGCGCGGAAAATGCGCCCGGCCCGGAGCCGAACCGGCTCTGGTGTAGCCGATGCCGGGGAATGCGCAACAGAGGCGCACAAAACCAGGGCTCCTCCCGATGCCGTCTGCGATCACAGGTGCGGCATCGGGACGCGCACAAATCTCGCCAAAAAGCGAGATTCGGCGGCGCGGCTACTTCACCACGCGGAGCAGCGGACGCCGGGGCTGGTCCTGCGTCTGCTTGGAAGGAGATGGCGGCTCGCTCGCGGCGCTCCGCAACATTTCGTCGCACAGCGCCTTGAGATCAGCGCTGTCAATTCCCTTGAGCTTCATCCTGACGTCCAGGATGACAATGGACAGCAACTCGGCCGACTCACGGCTGTTGCACGCGGTGAGAACCCTGCGGCACTCCTCGAGCGTTTCCAGGACCGACTGCAACTGTTCGTCTGAATGCGACACCGGCGTTCTTTCCGTTAATTCGGCCTGCGAGATGTGATTGCGACGACCCCTTCGGCCCCGATGGAGCCGCGAGGATAGCATGAGGCTGCGGTGCCTCCGAACCTGATTTCAGCGTGTTCCTGCTGTGGAACTGCGGTTCCCGCGACCATCGCCGCGCTGCGCCGTTGCACGCCATCGAAGCGATCGGCCGGGAAACGTCCGGCGCGCGACGATTGATCCATTGAAAGACACGGCGCCGGGTTGCGCGCGAAAACGATTGTTGCGGACAGCGCCTGCAATCCCGCAGCCATTTCACGGCTCGCAACGGAACTCACGCCACACCCCTCATTCGGACGAAAAATCCGCCCGATTCCCACCCCATGACAGCATCCCAATACCACCCACCAGATAGTAAGGATGACGGTTCAAAACTCACCATCCCCCAACCCGCCGTGGTTGTGGTTTGCGCCAGATTCTGCCAGTTTAGCCACCCGAAGGGACTTGTATGCACTCCTTGGCGGAAAGGGGCGTTCTTCTGGCGGAACGCCCAAAGACAAATCTCAGCGGCCTCTCTGATTGGGATGCGGCCCGCATATTCCTCGAAGTCGTCCGATGCGGAAGTTTCCGGTCGGCGGCCGAGCGCCTGTCGCTGTCGATCAACGCCGTGCGCCGGCGGATCGACGATTTCGAGCGCCAGACCGGCACCACCCTGTTCACCCGTGACGTCCACGGCACCCATCTGACCGATGAAGGCGCGCTGGTCGTCTCTGCCGTCGAACGCATGGAGGCCGCCACTTTCGACGTGCTGCGCGCCAGCGATTCGATGGCCAACGCGCTGTCTGGCGAGGTCCGGGTTGCCGTCACCGAGGGCCTCGGCACGTTCTGGCTCGCCCCGCGCCTGGTCGAATTCCAGCAGGCCTATCCGAAGATCCTGGTCGACCTGCATTGCGCGATGCGTTCGGCCGACGTCTCGCGCCACGAGGCCGACGTCGCCATTCATCTGTCCCGTCCTTCGGCACTCGACATCAAGCTGGTACGGCTCGGCCGCATGCACCTGATGTTCTGGGCCTCCGAGAAATACATCGAAAAGCATGGCGCGCCGCGATCGGCGGCGGAATTGATCAAGCATCGCCTGGTGCTGCAATTCGCCGACCAGCTCGCCGCCAAGGAATCCTTCGAGAGCTTCTTCCCGGGCGTTTCGGAACGTGACCTTCTGGTCATGAAGACCAACGTCTCGAGCGCCAACTATTGGGCGGTCGCGAACGGCGCCGGCATCGGCGTCTTCCCGAGCTATGCCATTGCGCTTGGCGGAAAACTAATTCCACTGGAGGTCGAGCTGAACCGACCGCTGGATATCTGGTTGTCCTACCATCCCGGTAGCGGCCGTATTCCGCGCGTGCGGCACATGATTGACTGGCTGATCGAGGCTTTCAATCCGGCTCGTTTCCCGTGGTTTAAGGAAGAGTTCGTGCACCCGCATGAATTCAAGGACTCCTATATGGGCGAACCCCTGACCCAGCTCTTCGGGGGATTTTCAACCGAAGAACAAAGGTGAGAACAGAGATGAAAGCAGCGGCAAAGAGAATGAAGCAGCGTAGTGCCGGCAAGCCGGACATCGAGCTCGGCAAGCGGATTCGTCTGCGGCGCGTCGAGATGAAGATCTCGCAGGCCGAGCTCGGCGAGAAGCTCGGCGTCAGCTTCCAGCAGGTCCAGAAGTACGAGAAGGGCGTCAATCGCGTGGGCGCGGCTCGCCTGCAGCAGATTGCCTCCGCCCTCGACGTGCCCGTGACCTTCTTCTACGACGGCGACAACAAGGCGCGCGAAGTCGAGAGCCTGCTCTTCCTCGATTCGGCCTTCAGCCTCCGCCTGCTGCGCGCCTACAGCAAGATCAAGGATCAGACGGTGCAGCGCCAGCTCGTTTCGCTGATGGAATCGATCGCGGCGAACGAAAGCTGAGATCGATCGACGGTCCGGTCTTCACGGCCGATCTTCAATCCGCCGCGTCACGGGGGCGCGGCCGGATTGAACGAGACTGGCCGGACCAGACCTCTCGAATCGGATCTGGCCCGCGCGCCTTCCCGCGCGTGGCCTTGGTTCTGAGGGCGGCCTGGCCGCCCTTTTTCTTGACCTTTTCCCGCCGTCCCTGCTTTTTTCGCGAACCCGTCCCCACCTCGCCGCGACCCAGTCGAGAGGCTCAGCACCGGACGCGCGGAGCTTTTCCGTCTGCCGTGCTTAATGGGACCTCAACACCGAAGCTCTAGTTTCTCGCCGATTTCGCGAATCGGCGCCCCGCAGCGGGGCGGTCCGCAATGCCAATGCGAGGGCCCGCCCGGGCCTCGTTCTCTTGAGGAAAATGGGACACATGTCGAAACGCCATGCGATGATCCTTGCCGTCGGCATGCTCGCCAGCGCCTCTGCGGTGGCGCAGACCGAGACCATCGGCCAGGCGACACCCAGGCCGGCAACGGCAGGGACGGTCCCGACTGCCGCCAATCCGGCCCACGCGGCCGCGCCGAAACCTGCCACGACGCCAGCCTCGACGCCGGAAAGCCGTTCGGCCGCCGCGCTCGCGCTGACGCACGAGCCGACCTATGACGAGGGCTCTGCGCAGCGCATCAGGGACGCCGCGCTCAGCTATTCCGATCTCGCGGTGCGCGGCGGCTGGCCGACCATTCCGGCGGATGCCAAATTCGCACCCGGCGCCCAGGGCGCCAACGACGAGCTGCTGCGCAAGCGGCTCATCCTGTCCGGCGATCTCGCCGCCGACAAGACGGGCGGCGCATTCGACCAGGACCTCGCCGACGCGGTGAAGCGCTTCCAGGCCCGCCACGGACTGGCCCCAACCGGCGCGATGACGCCGCGCACGATCGCCGCGATGAACGTCTCCGTGCAGAAGCGCATCCGGCAGCTCGAAGCTTCGCTGCAGCGGCTCGAGAACATGAACTTCGACTTCGGACAGCGCTATGTCGTGGTCAACATCCCCGCCGCCTTTGCCGAGGCGGTCGAGAACGACGTCGTGGTGCGGCGCTACCGCGTCATCGTCGGCAAGACCGAAAAACCCTCGCCGACACTGACGGCCCAGATCACCAGCGTCGTCCTCAACCCGACCTGGACGGTGCCGGCCTCGATCGCCAGGACCGAGATCTCGGCGCATATGCGCAAGGATCCGACCTACCTGTCGCGCATGCACATGGAGGTGCTCGACGCCCACGACAATCCGATCGACCCGCATTCGGTCGACTGGTCGGGCACGCACACGCCGAACTTCACGGTGCGTCAGCACAACGGCAGCTTCAACGCGCTTGGCGCCGTGAAGATCGACATGCCGAATTCCTATTCGGTCTACATGCACGATACCAACCAGCGGAACCTGTTCAGTGACGACTACCGCTTCGATTCCCATGGCTGCTCGCGCGTCGACAATGTACGCGATCTCGCCGCCTGGCTGCTCAAGGATCAGCCGAAATGGAGTCGCGCCGCGATCGATGCGGAGATCGCGACCGGACAGCATCTGGAGGTCGCCATGGCCAGGAAGGTGCCGGTGGCCTGGATCTATCTCACGGCGTGGATGACGAAGGACCAGACCGTCCAGTTCCGCAACGACGTCTATAACCAGGACGAGCAGTTGCTGGAGGCGACTGCCGAAGAGGCGGCGTTCTTCAGCAATGCCGGCAGCCATCCGCTGACCGCACACATGCATGTGACGCGGTAGGCACGTCTGCCGCCATGCAAGCGCTGCAAAGGCTGTTGCGAAGCCCCTCGCCTTGCCGCGGTTGACCCCGGCCCTGTCGGGGCCGCACATTGCGCTTGCCCCACGACAAGCGAGCGCGCGATGCCAGACATCTCCGGTGAAACATCCTACGCCGACGGCAAGATCCTCAAGCAAGTCACCGATGGCGTCGGCGTGATCACCTTCAACAATCCCGCCAAGCGCAACGCGATGTCGCTGGAGATGTGGGAAGGATTTGGCGAGGCGCTGACGGCCTTGCGCGACGACGAGACGGTACGCGTCGTCATCCTGCGCGGCGCGGGCGGCAAGGCGTTCGTGTCAGGGGCCGATATCAGCCAGTTCGAGAAGACGCGGCATAACGCGGCCGCGTCCGAGGAATATGCCAGACGCAGCGCAGCCCAGCGCGCTCTGCTCGCCGACTACCCCAAGCCGACCATCGCCTGCATCGAGGGCTTTTGCCTTGGCGGCGGCATGCAGGTCGCGATGCTCGCCGATATCCGCCTCGCCGCGGATGGCAGCCAGTTCGGCATTCCCGCGGCAAGGCTCGGCATCGCCTATGGCTATGACGGCCTGCGCCATCTGGTGTCGCTGGTCGGCCCGTCCTGGGCGCGGCTGCTGATGTACACGGGCATGCGGATCGATTCCGCCGAGGCCGTGCGCATCGGCCTGGTCGAGCGCGTGTTCCCTGTCGACGAGCTCTGGGGCGAGACCATGACGATTGCCCAGACGATCTCGCAGAACGCGCCGCTCGCGATCAAGGCCGCCAAGATCACCATCGCGCAAGTGTTGAAGGACGAAAGCCGACGCGACATGGAGGCGATCAAGGCGATCGGCACCGCATGCATGGACAGTGCGGACTTCCGTGAGGGCCGCCAGGCCTTCATGGAGAAGCGGAAGCCGAAGTTCCAGGGGAAGTGAACCAACGTTCAGGAAGATTAAATTCCTCGACAACGCGTACCGCGATAGCAACCAACTGATCCCTCGCAGGTTCTTCCGCCACCAACGAGGGAGATTGCGATGAAACTCAAATTTGCTGTTCTTGGTCTGGCTGCCCTGGGCGGCGCGGCGCTCGCGTCAGGGCAGGCGCTCGCCGCGATGCCGAACGGCATTCCGCAGGCCGACCGCGTCGCAAGCGGGCCGGCCGCAAATGTCGATCAGGTGCGCATGGTCTGCAATGCCTGGGGTCGCTGCTGGTGGCGACCGAACTATTACCGTGCCTATGGCTATTACGGCCCGCGCCGCTTCTACGGGCCACGGCCATATGGCTATTACGGCCACCGTCACTGGCGTCGCTGGTAAACGACGAAGGGGCCCCGGGGGCCCCTTTTTCATGCGCGCGCGTCGATTATAGCGCCCCTAGCACCGCCTTGGTGATATCCGCCGTGCCATTGCTGCCGCCAAATTCCATCGGCTTGATGCCTCCGGCATAGACCTGATCGATCGCACGCTCGATCTGTTCGCCGGCTTCCGCCGCACTCTCCACACCATGCTTCTCGGCGAGCCAGTCCAGCATCATCGCCGCCGACAGGATCATGCCGGTGGGATTGGCCTTGCCCTGCCCCATGATGTCAGGCGCGGTGCCGTGACACGGCTGGAACACCGCATATTTGTCGCCGATGTCGGCCGACGGCGCCATGCCGAGGCCGCCGATCAGGCTCGCGGTGATGTCGGAGACGATATCGCCGAACATGTTCTCCATCACCATCACGTCGAAATCCCAGGGCCGCTTCACCAGCATCGCCGAGCAGGCATCGACATAGAGCCGGTCGGTCTTCACGCCGGGATGTTTCTTCTCGATCTCGTCGAAGATGCCGCGAAAGTACGCAAAGGCCTTGAACACATTCGCCTTGTCGACGCAGGTCAAGGCGCCGGGCTTGCCGCGCGCCTTGCGCCGCTCGGCCAAGCGAAACGAGAACTCGAACAGGCGCTCGGAGGTCTTTCGCGTGATCACCATGGTCTCGCGCGCGTCCTCGTGCGTGACGACACCCTTGCCCATCGAGGCGAACAGGCCCTCGGTGGATTCGCGGATCACGACGAGATCGATGCCGCGCTGGTCGGCGCCGACGATCGGACTAGGCACCCCCGGAATGAGACGCGCCGGACGCACGCCGGCATAGAGATCGAAGATGAAGCGCAGCTCGATTTGCGGCGCGATCTCGGTGTTATCCGGGTAGCGCACCGATGGCAGGCCGCAGGCACCGAGCAGGATCGCGTCGGCATCCTCGCAGAGCTTGATCGTGCTGTCCGGCATCGACTTGCCGGTGGCAAGATAGTTGGTGGCGCCGGCCGGCGCCTCGGTAAAGCGGAAGCTCAGGCCGGATTTGTCGCCGACCTTGCGCAGCACCTCGAGCGCCGGTGCCATGACTTCAGGACCGATGCCGTCACCGGCAAGCACGGCAATGTGGAAGGCGTTGTTTGCGGACATGAGGGTTCCTAAGAGAGGAGTCATTCCGGGGCGGTCCGCAGGACCGAACTATGGTGCGCAATTGCGCACCTGAGAATCTCGAGATTCCTAGTTCGATGCTTTGCATCGCCCCGGAATGACGTAAAGAGAAACTACGGCGTCAGCACCGTGCGGCCGACCACCGCCCCCTGCTGCAACTGCACCAGCGCGTCGTTGGCCTTGGCGAGCGGTGCCGTCGTCACCGGGATCGGCGGTATCTTCTTGGTGCGCACGAGGTCGAGCAACTCCTGCGTTTCACGCAAGTTTCCGACATAGCTGCCCTGGATCGTGATCGCCTTGATTGGAATCAGCGGCAGCGCCCACGTCGCGCCACCGCCGAACAGGCCGACGATGACGAGCTTGCCGCCCTTGGTCAGGCAGTCGAAACCAAGCTGCGTCGTGGCGGCATTGCCGACAAGGTCGATCACGGCACGGATCGGCCCACCCGCCTTCTTGGCAAGCTGCTCCAGCGCATCCGGCGCCTTGGGATCGACGGTGGCGAGCGCGCCGGCTTTTTCGGCCGCCTCGCGCTTCCTGGCGTCGATATCGACCATGATCGCGCCCTTGCCGCCCATCGCCTTCAACAGCGACAGCGCCATCAGGCCGAGGCCGCCGGCACCGAACATCACGATCGGCGTGTCGAAATGCTGCTCCACCTTCTTGAGCGCGCTGTATGTCGTGACGCCCGAGCAGGCATAAGGAGCGGTCGTCGCGGGATCGAGGCCTTCCAGGTTGAGCAGGTAACGCGGATGCGGCACCAGCATGTGATCGGCATAACCGCCGTCGCAATAGACGCCCAGCGATCGCGGCGTCAGGCACATGTTCTCATCACCGGCGAGGCACGTCGCGCACTTGCCGCAGCCGATCCAGGGATAGACGAGGCCGACATCGCCGAGCTTGAGATCGCCCTGATCGATGGGCTTGACGTCCGGCCCGAACGCCAGGACCTCGCCGACCGTCTCGTGGCCCATGGTCAGCGGCAGGTTGATGCCGCGATCCTTCAGCGACAGCGGCTTGCGGCCATGGCCGAGATCGTAGCCGCCTTCCCAGATGTGGAGATCGCTGTGGCAGACGCCGGCGGCCTTCACCTTGATCAACACCTGCGTGCCCGTCGGCTGCGGCGTCGCCTCGTCGAACTCCTGCAGCGGCGCCTTGAAATCGGCAACCTTGAAACTCTTCATTGGCGTCCTCCCGCATGCTTCTTGTCGCCACGCCACCATGCCATGGCCGGCAAGGCCAGACAAACCGGTCTTAGTTCAGGCCAGCGGATGATGGCAAGCTGCGAACTGGCCGGGGGCGACCTCGCGCAACTCCGGTATCTCCGCGCTGCATCGCTGATCAGCCCGCGGGCAGCGGGTGCGAAAGCGGCAGCCGGACGGCGGCGCAATCGGCGATGGCGGCTCGCCAACGGCCACCCCCTCGACGGGACGGACGTCCGGATCGGGGACCGGAATCGCTTGCAACAGCAGGTCCGTATAGGGATGAACGGGCTTGGCGAACAATTGCTCGGACGGACCGACCTCGCAGAGCCGGCCGAGATACATCACCGCGACGCGGTCGCTGACCGCTTTGACCACTGCGAGGTCATGCGCGATGAACAGCAGCGTCAGCCCGAAGCGCGCCTTCATCTCCTCCAGCAGGTTGAGAATCTGCGCGCGGATGGAGACGTCGAGCGCCGAAACCGGCTCATCGCAGACGATGAACTCCGGGTTGAGCACCAGAGATCGCGCGATGCAGATCCGCTGGCATTGCCCCCCGGAGAATTCGTGCGGCAGGCGGTTCGCCACGAGCTCGGGGTCGAGCCCGACCGCCGAAAGCACTTCGTGAACCCTGCGCTTGCGCTCGGCGGCGTCCTTGACGCCGGCAATGATCAGCGGCTCGGCCACGATGTCGCCGATCCGCCGCCGCGGGTTGAGCGAGGCGATCGGGTCCTGGAAGATGAGCTGCACGCGGCGGCGCATCTTGCGCAGCGCCTCGCCCTCCATCGCGGTCAGATCCTCGCCGTCGAACAGCACGCGGCCGGATTTGGCACGGCGCAGCTGCAGCACCGCGCGCCCCAGCGTCGACTTGCCGCAGCCGGATTCGCCGACCAGCCCCAGCGTCTCGCCGCGCGCGACCTGCAGGCTGACGCCGGAGACGGCATGAACCGTCTTGTTGCCGAGACCATATTCGACGACGAGATGATCGACGTCCAGAAGCGGCTCGGCCCGCACGGCAAGCTGCATCATGCGTCAACTCCCGCCGCCATCTGGATCGGGTGGAAGCAGGCATAGAGATGTCCAGGCGTCTCCGCGCTCGTCAGCGCGGGCTTGGTCTCGTGACAACGGCCTGCGGCATAGCGACAACGCGGCGCAAAGGAGCAGCCGCGCAGTGGCCGTGTCGGATCCGGCGGCCGGCCTGAGATGGCCGGCAGCGGCGTATGCGGCGCGGCATCCAGCTTCGGGATCGCGGCCAACAGCGCCTCGGTGTAGGGCATATGCATGCGCTTGAACAAGGCTTGCGTCGGCGCGCGCTCCACCACCCTGCCCGCATACATCACCGCGACCTCGTCAGCCCGGCCAGCAACGACGCCGAGATCGTGGGTGATGATGATCATCGCCATGTGGCGGCGGCGCTGCTCGCGCGCGAGCAGATCGAGGATCTGCGCCTGGATGGTGACGTCGAGCGCGGTGGTCGGCTCATCCGCGATCAGGAGCTTCGGCTCGCAGGACAGTGCGATCGCGATCGCGATGCGCTGGCGCATGCCGCCGGAACATTGATGCGGATATTGCGCGAGCCGCTGCTCCGGCGCGGGAATGCCGACGGCCGTCAGCAGCTCGATGCTGCGCGCCATCGCAGCGGACGCGTCGAGCTCGAGATGCTCCTGGATCGTCTCCATCAGCTGCGTGCCGATCGTCAGCACCGGATTGAGCGAGGTCATGGGGTCCTGGAACACGACTGCAAGGTCTCGCCCGCGCAGGCGCCGCAGGCTTTCCGGCGCGAGGCGCGCCAGGTCCTGGCCATCGAACATCACGCGTCCCGTGAGCTTGGCCTTCTTCGGCAGCAGCTGCAACACCGCGCGCGACAGCATGGTCTTGCCGCAGCCGGATTCACCGACAATGCCGAGCGTGCGGCCCGCCTCGAGCGACAGATCGACGTGATCCACAGCGCGCAGGTTTCCGCGCGGCGTCGGCAGCTCGACCGCGACGTCCGCGATGGTCAGGAGCGTGCTCACAGCGCCCCCTGACGCGGGTCGGTCAGTGCCCGCAGGGTATCTCCGACCAGGTTGAAGGCCAGCACGGTGAGGAACAGCCCCGCCGCGGGCAGGAAGGCCAGCCGCGGCGCGACGTCGAGGCTGTCGCGCCCCTCGCCGATCATGCTGCCCCAGCTCGCCATCGGCGGCGGCACGCCGAGGCCGAGGAAGGACAGCGCACCCTCGACCACGATGGTGACGGCGACGCCGAGCAGAAAGAAGGCCAGCAGCGGCAGGATCACGTTCGGCAACAGCTCGCGCACGAGGATGCGCGCATGACTGGCACCCAGCGCCTCGGCCGCGATCACGAATTCCCGCCGCGCCAGCGTCAGCGTCGCCGCGCGGGCCACCCGCATGAAGGCGGGAATGCCGAGTACGCCGAGGATCAGGGTGAGGTTGGGGACGGACTGGCCGAGATAGGCGGTCACGGCGAGTGCGAAGATCAGCGGCGGAAAGGCGAGCAGCACGTCCATGCTGCCGACCACGAGCGTCTCGAACCGGCCGCGGAAATAGCCGGCCAGCAGGCCGAACGCGCCGCCGATGGTCAGGCCGATCATCGGTGCGATCAGCCCGACCGTCAGCGAGGCCCGCGCGCCGAAGATCAGGCGGGCGAGCTCGTCGCGGCCGAGCCCGTCGGTACCGAGCCAGTGCTCGGTAGAGAACGCCGCGCGGCGCTCCAGCATGTCCATGTCGACAGGGTTCTGCAGCGGCAGCACCGGGGCGAGGATCGCGAGGGCCAGGATGATCACGAGCCAGGTGCTCGCGATCCAGAACAACAGGCCGAGCCTGCGCTTGCGCCTGCTGGGGGCGGCCGTCGCGTCGTCCTTTATCGAAAGCTCAAGCGTGGCCATGACGGATCCTGGGGTCGAGCACCGCGTAGAGCATGTCGACGATGAAGTTCACGATGACGAAGCCGCAGGCGACCAGCAGCACCACGCCCTGGAGGATGACGAGATCGCGGGTGTAGATCGCCCCGACCAGGAGCCGGCCGATGCCCGGAAGCGCGAAGATCGATTCCACGATCAGCGTGCCGCCGAGCAGGCGGCCGATATTGATGCCGGTCACCGTCACCAGCGTCAGCGACGACGGCTTCAGCGCATGCACGAACAGGATGCGCGCCGGCTTGAGACCTTTCGCTTTCGCCAGGGCGATATAGTCCTCCTGCAGGGTCGCGATCATGTCGGACCGCAGCACCCGCATGATTCCCGGCCATTCGGCCAGCGCCAGCGTCAGCGCCGGCAGCACGAAGAAGCGGAGATTGTTCAGTGGCTCTTCGGTGAAGGGCACATAGCCGGTCGCCGGCAGCCAGTGCAGCTCGACCGCGAACAGATAGATCAGCAGGATCGCCACCAGGAAGGATGGCATCGACAGGATCGCGAACGCGCTGCCGGTCATGAAGCGGTCGAACGCGCCACCGGCCCGTGCCGCGCAGGCGATCGCGACGGGAACGCCGATCACGAGGCCGATGAACTCGGCCATCAGCATCAATTGGAGCGAGACCGGAATGCGCTCGGCGACCGCCTGCAGCACCGTCTGCCCGGTGCGGTACGAGCGGCCGAGATCGCCCTGCAGGACATGGCCGAGCCAGCTCAGATAACGCCACCACAGCGGCTGATCGAGCCCCATGTCGCGGCGCAGCGCCGCGACATTCTCAGGCGTCGCCTGATCGCCGAGGATGACGAGAGCGAGATCGCCCGGCAGCAGCGAGGCGATCAGGAACGTCAGCAGCGAGACGGCGAGCAGCACCGGCAGCATGGCAAGCAGCCGCCGAACGACGAAGTTCAGCATCGCGCCATCATTCCAGCCAGGTCATCGAGACATCGATCACGCTGTTGTAGATCTTCGGGAAGCCCTTCAGCTTGGCGCTCGACAGCGCGTAATAGGTGTTCTGGAAGGTCCAGAACCAGATCGCCTCCTTGTTGATCAGGCGGCTGATGGCGCAGTAATCCTCGGTCCGCTGGCCGGGATCGGCCGTGACGCGTGCATGGTCGAGCAGCCTGTCGAGCTCGGGATTTGAAAAGCCGGCGAGCGCAAGCGGACTGCCGCTGCGGAAATTCGCGTACATCTGCGGATCCGGATCGGCGAGATCGACGATGCGCCATGGCGTCATCTGGAACTGGCGGGTGAAGGCGCGCGAGGGAATCGTGGCCTGGTCGACCTGCTCGATCTCCATGTTGGCGCCGACGCGCTTCCAGAACTGCTGGAGCACCTGGCCGACCATGCGGCCCCTAGGCGTCGCGGTCACCAGCGTCTTGAACTCGACCGGCTTGCCGTAATCCTTGATCAGCGCCTTGGCCTTCTCGACGTCGAAGGGCAGCGCGCCGTCGTCCTTGCACTTGACCCAGGAGCCGTCGCCATAGGGATTGCTGGCGGGCCGGCTCAGGCCGTTGCTGATCGCCTGCGACATCTTCGGACGGTCGATCGCCATCACCAGCGCCTGGCGCACACGGACGTCGTCGAACGGCGCGACCTTGGTGTTGAAGGCGTAAACCTGCGCGCCCGAGCCCTTGTAGGTGTGAACGGTGAGCTTGGAGTCCTTCTGCGCCTTCAAAATATTGTCGGCGTCGTTCTCGTCGTCCCAGATGATATCGGCTTCGCCCGATTGCAGCGAAGCGAAGCGCGACTGTGCGTCAGGCAGCGGCTTCAGGACGATGCGGTCGAGATAGGGGCGGCCCTTGTCCCAGTAGTTGGGATTCTTCTCCAGCACCATGCGGTCGCCGGCGGTCCAGGATTTCAGGATGTAGGGCCCGGTGCCGACGGGATTGCGGTTGTAGTCGTCGCCCTTGGTCTTCCAGGCCGTCGGCGAATGAATGACGTTGTTCTGGCTCTGGATGGTAATCGTCGCCGGCAGGTTCACCGAGGGATCGGTGAGCTTGTAGACGATGGTGTCGTTGTCGGGGGCTAGCACCTCCTTGACGTTGGTGATGTAGAAGGCGCAGCGGCACTTGTTGGCCGGGTCCTTCTGCCGGTCGAAATTCTCCTTGAAGGCCTGGGCATTGAACGGCGTGCCGTCGTGGAATGTCACGCCCTGGCGCAGCTTGAAGGTCCAGGTCATGTAGTCGTCGGAATGAGTCCAGGACACCGCGAGCTTGGGCGCGGCCTCGCCCTTGTCGTCGAGCGTCGTCAGCGTATCGAAGATCGCGGCGGCCGCGGTGAAGGTGGAGGTGTCGTAGACGCCGACCTTGAGCGGATCGAAGCCCGCAATCTCCAGCTCCTGGCCGACGGTGATGCTGCCGCCGGATTTCTGCGCCTGCGCGGGCTCAGCCAGCGGAAGGAGCGCAAATGCCGCAACAAGGAAAATCGGCGCGTGCTTGCGCGCCGCAGCAGCAGACTTCGTCATGGTTCCTCCCGGGATCCCTCGTCCGATGTTTCGGATCGCTGAATGACTGGAGGCGAGATTGGCGACAAATGCTCGCGACGGCAAGGGGCACGCGCGACAGATCAAACGCCGCAGGTGCGGCGCAATGTTGCTCAGCGTGTCGCGGCTGTTTTGCCTGTCGGAATTGGCGCGTCGTCAGCGAGGCCGATCTCATGGCGCAGCCCATCGGTATGCTCGCCGAGCACGGCCATCGTCTTGCCGGGCGTGATGTCGGCGCCCGACATCCGGAATGGCAGGTTGAGCACCTGGAACGAGCCGCCCTCGTCCCGCACCTCGGAGAGCGCCTGCCGGTGCGCGAGCTGCGGATCGGCCAGCGCCTCGGACACGGTGCGATAGGCCGAAGCCGGCACGCCGGCCGCACCGAGCGCTGCGAGACAGGCGTCGGTCGTGAGCCGCCGCGACCAGGCTTCGACCCCGTCCATCACCTCGGCCCAGTTGTCGCGGCGAGCCGCATAGTTCGCAAAGCGCGGGTCGGTGATCCAGTCGAGGTGCCCGATCACGCCCATCAATGCCTGGAAGGTCTTCTCGCTGGCGACCGTGATCATGACGTAGCCATTGGCCGTCTCGGTCGGGCCGAACATCGGGCGCGGCGGCGGCTTCACCGCGAATTGGGCACTCTGCAATTCGGTCAGAGTCAGCGACAGCATCGTTTCCAGCATGGAGACGTCGATGTGCTGGCCGATCCCCGTCACGGTGCGCTGATAGAGCGCGGACGCGATCGCGCCGAAACCGTAGGTCCCGCTGACGACGTCGGCGTGGTAGATGCCGCAATAGTCCGGACGGTTGCGGCCCGGCTGGTAGGCGAGATGCGCCATGTCGTAGCCTGAGGCCGCGTGGATCACCGGGGCGTAAGCAGGCAGCTCGGCCGAGGGGCCGGTCTGGCCGTAGCCGGAGATCGAGCAATAGATCAGCCTCGGATTGACCGCGCGCAGCCTGTCATAGTCGAGCCGCAGGCGGTGCATCACGCCGGGACGGAAGTTCTCAACCAGAACGTCTGATGTCGCGGCCAGCCGGCGCACAGCCTCCTTGCCGTCCTCGGACTTGAGGTCGAGGACCATGCTCTTCTTGCCGACATTGAGCTGGCCGAACGCGGTGCTGCAGCCGTTACGCAGCGGTGGCCGGGTCCGCATCGTCTCCCCGCCGTCGGTCTCGATCTTGATGACCTCGGCGCCCATATCAGCTAGCATCCGCGCGCAGTGAGGACCTGCGATGGTCGTCGAAAAATCCAGGACCCGCAGGCCTGCGAAGGCCTTTGTCGTCGTCCCCTCATGCTTATCTGCTAGCTGCATGCGTGCCGCGTCCTCGGGTTTTTGGAACTACGGAAGTTCTCTCTAGTTGATGCGGCGACCCTAGAGGGCGGCGGCTGAGTAGGAAAGTGTTTACCGAAAAGACGCGCCGCGTGGGCGGGCTTTAAGAAATTCCTGGGCAACTGGACCCGTTCTTGCATAGCAGCAAACGGGATCGGAAGAGGGCAGCTGTTCTTGAGGGTCTTGTTCGTCACCACGGAGATGGACGACTTCGTCCGCGTCGGCGGACTTGGCGCCGTGTCCGCTGCTCTGCCCCGCGCTCTTCGCCCCTTTGCCGATATCCGGATCATGTTGCCCGGCTATCGCGACATCATCGAGCAACTCACGCATATTCAGATCGTTGGCCGCTGTCCGGCGTTCGCGGAGATGCCCGCCTGCTCGCTCGGCCGAGCCGCGACCAAGGACGGAATGCCCGTCTACGTGCTGTTGTGCTCACAGCTCTACGACCGGCCCGGCAATCCCTATGGCGACGAGTCCGGGCGCGACTGGCCGGACAACGACATCCGATTCGCGCGCTTTGCCTCGGCAGCCGCTGAGCTGGCCATGGGCAAGCTGGACAAGAATTGGGCAGCAGACCTGATCCATGCCAATGACTGGCAGGCTTCGCTGGTGCCGGCCTATCTCGCCTGGCGCGGCGCCAAGCTGCCGTCGATCCTGACCATCCACAACCTCGCCTATCAGGGCCTCTTCCCGAAGGAGGCGCTGCGGCGCATCGGCGCACCGGAGAGCTCCTTCCACATCGACGGCGTCGAATTCTATGATCAGGTCTCCTTCCTCAAGGCCGGGCTGGTCTACGCCTCGCACCTCACCACCGTCAGCGGGACCTATGCGCGCGAGATCACGACGGAGGAATTCGGCTGCGGCCTGGAGGGCCTGCTCCGCCTGCGCTCGGACGCCTCCGAGCTCACCGGCATCCTCAACGGCATCGACGAGAGCTGGGACCCGCGCTCCTGTGCCCAGCTTGCCCAGCAGTTCGGCGCCGGCGACTGGGCCGGCAAGAGGGCCAATGCGGATTACGTGCGCAAGCAGTTCGGCTTGGCGGTGTCGCGCGGCCCGATGTTCGGCATCGTCGCGCGCCTCGTGCACCAGAAGGGCATCGACCTCGTGCTGTCGGCGGCCGACGAGATCGTCGATGCCGGCGGGCAGATCGTGGTCACCGGGTCCGGAGAGCCGGCGCTGGAGCAGGCCTTGATCGACGCGCATCGCCGCCGCCCCGACGCCATCGGCGTGGTGATCGGCTTCAACGAGGCGCAAGCTCGCCGCATCTTTGCCGGCAGCGATTTCACGCTGATGCCCTCGCGCTTCGAGCCGTGCGGGCTCAGCCAGATGTACGCCCAGCGCTTCGGTTCGCTGCCGATCGGGCACCAGACCGGCGGCCTTGCCGAGACCATCACCGACGGCGAGACCGGATTCCTGTTCTCGAAGCCCTCGCGCGACTCCTTCCTCGGCGGCGTCCGCCGGGCCTTCTCCGCCTTCATGGCGCAAGACCAGCTCGACACCATGCGCCGCAGTGCCATGGGACGGTCGTTCTCCTGGACCATCTCGGCCGGCAGCTACAACGCGCTGTATCGGAAGCTGGCCTCGGTGTGAGGCCGAGACGTTTCCTCATACTCCGTCATTGCGAGCGCATCCCTCTGCACGCGTCATTGCGAGGAACTCTTGCGACGAAGCAATCCAGAATCTTTCCGCGGAGGGACTCTGGATTGCTTCGCTGCGCTCGCAATGACGACGCGGAGAAAATCGCGCGGCCCACTCCGCTCTCGTGCCCCGGACGCAGCGCAGCGCGTCGCCCTTGCGACGTGGTGCGCTGCTGAGCCGGGGCCCATGTCTCGACTGCGTTCGTGGCTTCTGGGTCCCGGCTCCGCGCTGCAACGCTCGTGCGTTGCAGCTAGTCCGGCACACGACGGGAGCGCTCAGCGACGCGCATCCATCTGCGATCGTCCGGTCCACACTCTGTTGAGGCAGCGGGTCATCCAGTCGGGCTGCAGCTCGCCCCGCAGCCGCGCCTGCGCTTCCTGGTAGGGACCGACATAGCGCAGCCGGTCCGGTAATTTCGGATAGATGCGCCGGATCCATGTCAGCGCGTTGTCGGCCGCGCTCTTGTCCCGCTCATCGAGCCTAAACCCGAAGCCTGATCGCAATCGCTCCGGCAGCATTCGCGCTGTGATCGCGCGATACCATCGCGGCGGCCGCAGCCACGGACGCGCGCCCGAGAAGATTTGCATGGCGATCTCGCGTGCTGCCGGGCTGACGGTCAACGTATCCGACTGCACCATCGCGGCATTGTAAGCAGCAAAGCCGGCCCAGTCCCCCGGCAAATCGACCGCCGTCAATCCGAACAAGGCACCGAACAGCCGGCTCTCGGTCCAGTAACGCTCGCGCTCCTCCACAGAGAATGGCGGCAAGACCAAATCGTGCGCCATCAACGCGGTCTCGACCAGCGTCGCATGAACCCAGCGCAGCGAGGCGATGTCGTTGGCACAATAGCGCGAACCCGCAGCAAAGGGGCCGACCGTCTCGGGCATCTCTCCGACGATCATGCCGTGGCGCCGGTGCAGCTGCCGCGACGACAGCAAGGCACGGTCGAGCGAGCCGAACACCATGGCGAAGACGATGTCGAAAGTGCGATGGAAACGTCCGATCGGATCGGCGAAGGTCTTGGAGTGCTCGGCGATGGCAGCCGCCACCCAGGGATGGGCCAGCTGCAGCAACAGCGCGCGGCCGGCACCGAGAAAGATGACGGCCTCACGGTCGATCCGCCAGGTCAGCGTGTCAGGACCGAACACGCCCGCCATCGGTCCCGCCGCGTTGGCGCGGACCTGATCGAGGGCTGCCTCAAGATCGTTCGCTGACACCACTTGCCAGGGGCCTTTCGCCTTGCGGATCGCCGACGATCCGCAAGGCCTGTGGCAATTCGATGATGAGCAGCTCTATTCCGCTGCCATGGGCATCTCGTCCGTATGCTCGTGCAGCACCACGCCGGCCAGCGGATCAAACTCGCCGACCCACGGCTTGCGCGTCAGCACCGACTTCGTGTGAGCGTAACCAGCGTGCCAGCGCCGCGTGATCCCCGACGGACTGAAGTCGATATCCTTGGTGTGGGTCTCAAGCTCCAGCTGCGGCGCCAGCAGCCGCACCACATGCATGCGGGTCGGACAGCCGTAGCTCGTCAACTCCCTCACCGCGGGATCGTTACGCTCGGCCTCCGGAAGCCGCGCTGCGAGCTGGTTGATGACATGGCGCAGGCGGTGGGCCTGCTGCTGGCGTGCGATCTGGCTCGAAATGCGGCTGGAATACTGCACGTCCTTGTGGCGGTTCAGCACCTCCGCCATCGTCGTCGGCTCGGCGCCGACGGGATTCCACAAATGCACGGAGAAGATCAGCGAATCCCGTCGCGGATTGTCGTCGAACACCGCCTCGGTCGGCGTGTTCGACAGGATGCCTCCATCCCAATAGAGTTCGCCGTCGATGCGCACCGCCGGGAAGGCCGGCGGCAGCGCGCCCGAAGCCATCACATGCTTCACCGTCAGTTCGCCGTCACGGCTGTCGAAATAGCGCATCTGGCTGGTGCCGACGTGCGCCGCACCGACCGTCAGGCGCGGCGCGCAACGATTGGCGAGATCGAAATCGACCAGCTCGCTCAGCGTCTTCTCCAGCGGCGCGGTCGAATAATAGCCCGCGTTGTCGGCGCCGAGCGGATAGGAATCGCCGGCATGTGCCAGCGGATTGGGCCGGAAGAAACCGGGAATGCCGTGCGTGACGGTCGACCAATAGGCCAGCTTCTCGTTGAAGCCGGGAAACGCGGATCGCCAGTCCCAAACCGGCTTCTGCTCCATCCGCATCCAGAATTCCCTCAGGCGCGCAAGTCGATGCTCCCGCGGATTGCCGGCGATCAGGCTCGCATTGATGGCGCCGATCGAGGTACCGATGACCCAATCCGGCTCGATGCCGGCCTCGTGCAGGGCCTGGTAGACGCCGGCCTGATAGGAACCGAGCGCGCCGCCGCCCTGAAGCACGAGAACGACCTGACCCGGCAGATCGTGACCCTTGCCCGGTGTGTTGTCGTGTCTGCCGTTCATGTCAGGCTCCTGCATTGGTCGAATATTCGACTTGTTGCGCCGGCTCATGTCAATGCGCCGTCCAGCCGCCATCGACGGGAAGCGCGATCCCGGTGATCGACGCGGCCGCGTCCGTCGACAGGAACACCGTCAGCGCACCGAGTTCCTCGACCGTCGCAAAGCGCTTGTTCGGCTGCTGCGCCAGCAACACGTCACGAATGACCTGGTCGCGGGAAATGCCGTGCGCCTTGGCCTGCCCGGCGATCTGCGCTTCGACCAGCGGCGTAGAGACGTAGCCGGGACAGACCGCGTTGCAGGTGATGCCCTCCTCCGCAGTCTCCAGCGCCGTGACTTTGGTCAGACCGACGATGCCGTGCTTGGCTGCGACATAGGCTGCCTTGAACGGCGAGCCGACCAGGCCGTGCGCCGAGGCGATGTTGATGATCCGCCCAAAACCGCTCTGCCGCATCGCCGGCAGCGCGAGCCGCGTCGTGTGGAAGGCCGAGGTCAGGTTGATGGCGAGGATCTGATCCCATTTCTCGACCGGAAACTGCTCGAGCGGCGCGACATGCTGGATGCCGGCATTGTTGACGAGGATGTCGAGCCGGCCGGACTCGGCGATGGTCGCCGCGATCATCTCGGCGATCGACTTGGGCCTCGTCATATCCGCCGGCGAATAGCTCGCCTTGACGCCGAACTCGGCGACGATCTGCTCGCGTACCTTGCCGATCTCGGCGGCGACGCCGAGGCCGTTCAGCACGACGTCGGCGCCGGCCGCCGCCAGCGCACGTGCGATGCCGAGACCGATACCGCTGGTCGATCCCGTGACCAGCGCCACCTTGCCGGCCAGCGCGCGTGCCGGCTGAGACGTCTGCGGCTTCAGCGGTATGTTCATGACACGATCTCCATTGGCGATGACTGGGCTCCCAGCCTTCGCAAGACCCTGGAAGATCGGTCGCCCGAACGGAAATACCGGCTGGCTTCCGAATCCATAGGCGCGCGCTATTGCGGCTGGGATGTCATTCGACGGCCCGATCGGATAAGGTCGCGCCGTCTTGCTGGGAGCCGATTCATGGAAATGCATCAGGTCCGCTATTTCCTCGCAGTCGCGCAGCTGCTCAATTTCACGCGCGCGGCGGAGGAGTGCAACGTCACGCAGCCTTCGCTGACGCGCGCGATCAAGCAGCTGGAGGCCGAGCTTGGTGGCGACCTGTTTCGCCGCGAGCGACCGGCGGCGCAACTGACCGAGCTCGGCCAGCGCATGCATCCGCTGCTGAAGCAGTGCTATGACGCCGCAGCCGGCGCGCGCTCGCTCGCCTCCTCGTTCAAGAGCGGCGAGGTCGGCGCGCTGCGTATCGCGCTGACGCATTCGATCGATCTGGCATTGCTGATTCCCCATCTCAACGAGATCAGGCGGCAGTTCAACCGGCTCGAGCTGCGCTTCCTGCGCGGGACGGCCCGCGAGGTCGGCGATTTCCTCAAGAAGGGCGAGGCCGAGCTCGGCATCGCCGCCGAGATCGACGAGGCCTGGGACCGGCTCGACGTCTGGCCGCTGTTCACGGAGAGCTTCGAGCTCGTCGTTGGCGACGGACACCGGCTGGCCGGCCGCAGCAGCATCGAGCTGGAGGATCTGCGCTCCGAGCAATTGCTGAGCCGGACCTTCTGCGAGCACGCGCGCCGCATCTCCGCGAGCCTGCGCGAGCACGGCATCGAGCATGGCCACGAGATCTCGAGCGAGCGCGACCTGATCGAGCTGGTCGAAGCCGACATCGGCGTTGCCATGGTGCCGCACACCTCGCCTTTGCCGGACACGCTGACGCGCGCCACCGTCGCCGGGCTGGATGCCCGCCGCACCGTCAGCCTTTACGGCGTGGCCGGCCGGCAGCGAACGGCAGTCGCCAATGCCGTGATGCGCATGCTGCGCGGCGCCGACTGGCGCAAGATCGCGGGGTAGTGGAGCGTTGCACCAGGTGAGACGCGTGTTGCTGTGCCCTCTCCCCTTGTGGGAGAGGGCAGCGACGCCGGTAGACGCAGACTCGCTTGGGTGAGGGGTATGTCTCCGCGAGCGACGGCACATGCGGAGAGAAACCCCTCACCCGTCTCGCGCTTCGCGCCGAGCCACCCTCTCCCACAAGGGGAGAGGGTAAAGAGTGTGCGCGGCTAGTTCTCCCGGCTCGCGCTCTCCAGTGCCGCGAGCAGATCGTCGATCTCCATGCGCTTGCGGAAATCGGGGTCGACGAAGCGCGCTTTCACGATGCCGTCGCGGCCGACCACGAACACCGCCGGGATCGGCAGCATCCAGCCGTCATTGCCGTGGAATTTTGTCATATCCTGGTAGGACAGCAGGCGCTGGATCTCGGTGCCGAGCCAGATCGCGAGATTGAGCGACAGCGCATAGCCGTTGTCGAGGTCGGTCAGGATTGGAAACGGTGCGCCGGACTCGGCCTTGAGGCGTCCAGTGTATTCCTGTGTCTCCGGCATCACCGCGACGACCTGCGCCCCGATCGCCTTGATGCGGTCGAGCGCCTGGACCACGGCGCGGACGTTGAGCCGGCAATAGGGACACCAATGGCCGCGGAAGAACATCACGGCGAGCGGACCGCGCTCCAGGAGCGACGGCAGCGTGACGAGACGCCCGCCCTCGTCCGGCAGCATGAATGGCGGCATCGCATCGCCCGGGCGCGGTGCGGTCTCGCCGCCGCCGTTACCGCCCAATCTCGCCACCAGGCGATCGACGGCCTCGCCATAGGCCGGAAACACCGCACGGCTGGCATCGGCATAGGCACGGAGCTGCTCGTTCAGCGTGCCGTCCATGTCGCGGCAGCGCTGGAAGGCAAGCCTGAGCTGTTCGGCATCGGCAGGCGAGAGAGATGTCATCTTCTGCTCCGGCATTCTCCAAGGCGAATATTAGATTCCCGGTTCGGCCGCCCGCAAGGGGCGGCCGCGATGCCAGGCCCCGTTCAGTTCACGTAGAAATTTCCGGTCGGATCGAGCCGTCCCGAGGTGGAGTACAGCGATCCGTTGCTCATGAAGAAGACGGTGTTGTCGGGCACCTTCTTGGCGTTCTTCATCATGGCCTCGTGGTTCTTCTCGGCCGGGGCCATCGCCATCGCCGACATCTTGCCGGGACCACCATAGATATAGGCCATGCCGGCCTTGAAGTCCCAGGCGGCCTCCGAGAACGCGGAAGTGGCGATGACCGCAAAGGCGGCGGTGGCGATCAGAGTCTTGGACAATTTCGGCATGGGGGTGCTCCTCGGGATTGACGTCGACGCCCGCCAATCGGGCGCCCTGTCATCGGACGCCGAATGCCGCGAAAGCGGAAATGCCGTTGCCCAATCGGATCGATAGCCACCGCGCATCGAGATAGCGCACCGCTATCGCATCGAGAGCAAGCCGGCATTTCAGGATGGATGCGATCTCGATGAAGCTCCCGTCATAGCCGACGACCAGCGGGGTTGCGGCCAACACAGGAGACCTCCCCATGTCCCAGAGCCATCCCTCGTTCCGTCTGATCTGGCCCGGCCTTGCCATCGCCAGCGCCCTCGCGCTCTCGGCGCAGCCCGTCGTTGCCGGCGAATGTCCGGCCGGCAAGATCAAGCCCAACGCCCAGCAGATGGTCGACTACAAGCCCGTCGGCGTTACCGATGTCACGCTCGGTGCGATCGACCTCGGCAGGCAGCCGGCCCATATCGAGGGGCGCGAGCTGCGCTTCCGCAAGCTGACCATCGAGCCCGGCGGCATCGTGCCCTGGCACAGCCACGACGACCGTCCCGCGTTGATCTTCGTGCAGCAGGGCGAGATCGTCGAATACGCCTCCAACTGCGTCGATCCGATCGTGCACAAGGCCGGCGACATCCGTCCCGAGGTCAACGGCACCTCGCATTGGTGGAAGAATCTCGGCAAGGAGACCGTCATTCTCTACGTCGGCGACGTCCGCAAGGATCCCAACGATCACCACATGTAACGGCTTTTGATGCTCCGTCATTCCGGGGCGCGCAGCGAACCCGGAATCTCGAGATTCCGGGTCTGGTGCGCCGGCCCGCGCTTTGCGCGTCCCGTTCGCACCAGCCCGGAATGACAAGTCGAGAGAAATCACGCCATGACCGATCTTTCCGCGTCGATCAAACCGGCCGCGATGGCGCTGGACGCGCACTCGCCGGGTCTGGCACTGCGCTCGCTCGTGATCGGCCTCACCGCATTCCTGACCGTCGTCGATCTCTTCGCGACGCAGGCGATCCTGCCCACGCTCGCGCGCCATTACGACGTCACGCCCGCCGCGATGGGCTTTGCCGTCAACGCCAGCACCTTCGGCATGGCCGCAGCCAGCCTCGTCGTCGGCTTTTTCAGCCCGCACATCAACCGGCGGACCGGCATCCTGCTCAGCCTGGCACTGCTGGCGATCCCCACCAGCCTGCTGGCCTCGGCACCGAATCTTGCCGTCTTCACCGTCTTGCGGATCGCGCAGGGCCTGTGCATGGCGTCCGCCTTCGCGCTCACCCTCGCCTATCTCGGCGAGCAATGCAGCGCGATGGACGCCGGCGGCGCCTTTGCCGCCTACATCACCGGTAATGTCGCGAGCAATCTCGTGGGACGGCTGATCTCGGCCGCCGTCGCCGACGGACTAGGTCTTGCCTGGAATTTCTATCTGTTCGCGGCCCTCAACCTCGTCGGCGCAGTGCTGGTCTATTTCACGATTCGACGCGTGCAGCCGATGCATACGATGATGCCGGCCGCTTCACCGCTCAAGGCCATGATCGCGCATTGGCGCAATCCGAGGCTGTGCGCGGCCTTCGGCATCGGCTTCTGCATTCTGTTCGCCTTCATCGGCACCTTCACTTTCGTCAATTTCGTGCTTGTGCGGCCGCCGCTGGCATTGGGCATGATGGATCTCGGACTCGTCTATTTCGTCTTCCTGCCGTCGGTCGTCACGACGCTTCTGGCTGGCAAGGTGGCCGCGCGGCTCGGAACGCGTCCGACGATCTGGGGCGCGCTCGCCGTCGCCGGCCTGGGTCTGCCCTTGATGCTGATGCCACATCTGAGCGAAGTCCTCACCGGTATGGTTCTGGTCGGCGTCGGCACATTTTTCGCGCAGGCCGCCGCGACAGGCTACGTCGGACAGGCGGCTGCCGACAACCGCGGCATCGCCAGCGGGACCTATCTTGCGTGCTATTTCTGCGGCGGGCTGGTCGGCACGGCGGTGCTCGGGCGCCTGTTCGACGCCTTCGGGTGGCACGCCTGCGTGTTCGGCGTCGGCGTGGCCCTTGGGGCGGCGGCCCTGCTCACCTTCGCCCTGAAGCGCTAGAGCATCTTCGGTTCTGATTGAATCAGAACCGAAGCTCTAGATTCTTGTTTTGACGCGTTTTCTTCACGCGAACCGGTGTCCACTTCGCTCG
>NZ_LFJB01000097.1:0-39193 GCF_006658625.1 Bradyrhizobium sp. UNPF46 | reverse complement strand
ACGCATCCCCAGCCTCCGAGATCCAATGCAAATCAGTGAATCACGAAACTCCGACAAAAACGATAGTTTTTCAGCAGACTGCTAGTTGGACTTGGCGTTCTCTTTGGCGTTCTCCGCCGTCGGCGAGTCTGGCGGTGTGGGGCGCTTGCCGGTGCCGGTGATGCGCTCGATCGCGGAGCGCACGGCGTCGCCCGCCTTGCGGTCCTTCAGCATGTCGAGCAGGGGCGCGGAGGCCGGCGAGCGGCGGATCAGGCTCTCCGGATCGGGGAAGATCAGCGGATCGTCCCAGGGGCCCTGCACCACGAAGGGCAGCTCGAAGCCGGACGCGCTGTTGAGGCTCGCGACGCCCTTCATGTCGTATTCGCGCGTCGGCACCGACGCCGTGCCGGTCATCGTGATCTTGGCCGCGGGCCCCTCGACGCGGATGTCCTCGGCGGTCGCCACGCCGTCGGAGAATTTCACCGCGATGGTGAGGTTGTCGTAGGGGGTCGAGCCGTTGCGGAAATTGCCGCCGCCCGACAGCGGCCGCCGCTCCAGCCGTTTCAGGAGCTGCTCGGCATTGAAGCCCGAAATCGCGCCGTTGTGTCCCGTCACGGTGGCGCTGCCGTCGAGCGACTGCACGAGGCCGAACGGGCTCGAGCCGGAGGCGAACAGCGACACGTTGATGTTGCCGCGGCCGGACAGTTTGCTGAGGCCGAACAGCTCGGTGGCGCAGGCCTGGAGGTCGACGTCGGTGAACTGGAACTGCGCCTTGATGTCGGCGACCGTGTCGGAGCGCGCGATGCCGAACGAGCCCTTGGCGATCCCGCCATAGACCTGCGCCTCGCCGACCGACAGCGCCAGCGTGCCGTTGCGCAAATTGGCGCCGATCGCGGTGCGGCCGAGCTTGGTCGGCCCGACCGTCAGCTTGGCCGCCGACAGGCGCATGTCGAGGTCGGTGGTCGACAGTCCGTTGAGGTCGAACAGCTGCCTGTTCCAGTCGCGTGCCCCGCTCGCGAGCAGGCGGAAGGTGGAAATATAAGGCGTGAAGTCGAGCGCGTCGGCGGCGAGCGTCGCCTGCAGCGTCTGCCGGCCGTTATTGGCGTAGGTCATGACGCCCTCGGCAGCGTTGCCGTCGAGCTCGACATTGACGTTGGTGAGCGCGATCGAGGCGCCGACGACGTTGGCGCGTGCCTTCAGCGCGAAGCGGCCGAAGCCGCCGCTGGCGGGCTGCGGCTGCCCGGTCCAGCGCAGCGCGTTGCGCAAGGAGGGGCTGTCGATCGTCAGCGTCCCCTCCATCATCGGGCTGGTGCGGTTGGCGACGCTGCCGTCGAAGGCGAGCTTGAGCGGCGCGCTGGCGATCCGCGCCTTCAGCCCCGAGCGCTCGCCGGAGAGGGCGGCGACGAAATCGGAAAAGCTGATCGTGCCGTCGACGCGCTCGCCGCGCCAGTCGAACTGTCCGGTCGCGGCGAAGGAGCGCGAGATCGAGGGCCAGGCCAGCGACAGGTCGATGTCCTCGAGCTTCTCGGTGGCGTGGGTGGCGGCGTCCTCGTAATCGAGCACGCCGTCCTGAATCCGGATCTCGGAGAACGAGACCTGGTTCTCGGCCCCGGGCTTCATGGTGCGCGCGATGGTCTGGATGAAGGGGGTCCAGTTGCTCTCGCCGTCCGGCTGCAGGCTGACATGGATGCGCGGCCGCAGCAGCGTCAGGTCGGCGATCTCGAACCGTTGCAGCAAGAGCGGCAGCAGCCGCAGATTGGCGGTGAGCACGTCGACATGGAGCGCGGAATCGCTGGTGCCGCCGCCCTTGAGACCGACGTCGTGGAACGAGATGTAGCTCGCCGGCAGTACCGAGATATCGATGCTGCCTGCGACACTCAGCTCGAGCCCGGTGACGTCGCGGATCTGCGCTTCGACCGCCTTACGCAGCGCGTCGCGGTTGATGAGCCAGGAGGTCGCGATCAGGGCGATCAGCGCAACGCCGAGCAGCGCCGCGATCAGCGTCCCGAGGCGCTTCATTCCTTGGGCCATGGTCAATGGCATGTCCTGATCGGGTTGGTCGTTGGAGCCGGACGGGCGGGAGGGGAAACCTGCGTGCCCGCGCCCGAGCCCCGTTATGTTAAGTGCCGCAACTTGATGGGTTTTCTTGTCGCTTTCAAGGCCGCAGACGGTTCTGCCCACGGCGTGGGCAGCTTCTATCACCCGAACGCCGCGCGGAGAACCCCGTATCATTGACGGCTTTGGAGGATTTCGCCTAATAATCGCCGCCAATAGGGCGCGACGCCTCCAAGCCGAAGGTTTCCTGTATGAACAAGGTCTATCCCGACGCCAAGTCGGCTCTGTCAGGCATTCTCAAAGACAACATGATGATCATGTCGGGAGGCTTTGGCCTCTGCGGCATCGCCGAGGAGCTGTCGGATGCGATCCGCGAGTCCGGCGTCAAGGGGCTGACGGTTGTCTCCAACAATGCCGGCGTCGACGGCATCGGGCTCAGCCGCCTCCTGGAAACCCGCCAGATCAAGAAGATGATCTCGTCCTATGTGGGCGAGAACAAGCTGTTCGCGCAGCAATTCCTCGCCGGCGAGCTGGAACTCGAATTCAATCCGCAAGGCACGCTGGCCGAGCGCATCCGCGCCGGCGGCGCCGGCATCCCGGCCTTCTACACCAAGACCGGCGTCGGCACGCTGATCGCCGAAGGCAAGGAAGTGAAGGAATTCGACGGCGAGAAGTACCTGATGGAGCGCGGTCTGTTCGCCGACCTCGCCATCGTGCATGCCTGGAAGGGCGACACCGCCGGCAACCTCATCTATCGCAAGACGGCGCGCAACTTTAACCCGATGATGGCGACCGCCGCCAAGATCACGGTGGCCGAGGTCGAGCATCTGGTTCCGGCCGGTGAACTCAACCCCGATCACATCCACACGCCCGGCATCTTCGTGAAGCGCATCGTCGAGGTCGGCACGGCCAAGAAGCGCATCGAATTCCGCAACACCCGCCCGCGCCCCACCAGCGCACCTGCGGCCGGAACAGGAGTTGAAATCTGATGGCCTGGACCCGTGAACAGATGGCCGCGCGCGCCGCAAAGGAATTGCGCGACGGCTACTACGTCAATCTCGGCATCGGCATCCCGACGCTGGTCTCGAACTACATCCCCGACGGCGTCGACGTCAGCCTGCAGAGCGAGAACGGCATGCTCGGCATGGGCCCGTTCCCCTATGAGGGCGAGGAAGACGCCGACCTCATCAACGCCGGCAAGCAGACCGTGAGCGAGCTGCCCTCGACCTCGTATTTCTCCAGCGCGGATTCCTTCGGCATGATCCGTGGCGGTCACATGGACCTGTCGATCCTCGGCGCCATGCAGGTGGCCCAGAACGGCGATCTCGCCAACTGGATGATCCCCGGCAAGATGGTCAAGGGCATGGGCGGCGCGATGGACCTCGTCGCCGGCGTCAAGCGCGTCGTCGTGGTGATGGAGCATTCCGCCAAGGACGGCTCGAAGCTCCTGAAGAAGTGCAACCTGCCGCTGACCGGCGAGCGCGTGGTCGACATGGTCGTCACCGATCTGGCGGTCTTCACCATCGACAAGCACGGCGACGGCGGCATGGCCCTGATCGAGCTCGCCGACGGCGTCACGCTCGACGAGGTCAAGGCCAAGACCGAAGCCGAATTCCGCGTGGCGCTGAAGAACACCTGAGGTCTTCGAGAACGGGGCGCGCATGACGATAAGGTCCGCGCGTCCCGAAGATGCCGAATTCATCGCACAAACCATCCAGTCATCGCAGCGCGGCTACCGCTCGCGCGGCTGGTTCGACGTCGCGCTCGGCTGGCCCGATGCGCAGTGCCGTGCGTTCATCGCGCGCATCGCAGTCGCGCAGGCCATGTCGATGTGGCACGTCTCGCAATTCCTGGTCGCCGAGGTCGACGGCAAGCCGGCCGCGGCGCTATGCGCGCTGCCCGGAGCCGGTACGGGGCCTGCGGCCTGGCGTGCGATCGAGGAAGTCGCGGCTGCGACCGGCCTCGCCGCGTCGGAGCTGGAGGCCATCCGCCGCCGCGGCGGCTACACGCGGGCCTGTTGGGTTCAGGGCGGCGAAGGCGACTGGATGATCGAGCATGTTGCGACCGATCCCGTTCATCGCGGCCGCGGCCTGGTGCAGGCGCTGATCGCGCACGCGCTGGAGAAGGGGCGGGCGGCCGGATTTAACCGGGCGACGATTTCGTTCCTGATCGGCAACGAGCCCGCCGAGCGCGCCTACGCGAAGGCGGGTTTTGTCCTTGCCGAGGAAAAGCGCGATCCCGCGTTCGAGGCGATCATCGGCGCGCCCGGCTTTCGCATGTTTGCGCGCAAGATGGGATGCTCCGCGAATGGTGACAGTTGAGCGCAGGCGCGCGCTCCGGTCGCGTCATTGCGAGGAGCTCGCGACAAAATTGCGTAGCAATTTTGCGCTGATGCGACGAAGCAATCCAGGCCGTCTCCGCCGAAAGATTCTGGATTGCTTCGCTACGCTCGCAATGACGGAGTATGAGGCGCGGCCGCCGCTTTGCGATTTCGCGGGTCGGATCCGCCTACGTCCTTGCCGCCCACACCTTGCTCCATCGCGCCGACACGCTCGCGACCCACGACGTCTCCTCGCGCACCAGGCGGAAGCCGAGATTGGCTGGCGGCACGCCCTGGGCGCAGCCGCCGGCGCGGGCGTCGCGGATGAAATCGGTGACATAGGCGCGATGCGCGCCCTCGGCGACACGCACGCCGCAATTCACGGTCGGGCGGCCCGCGTTGCCGGCCTCGTCGACGCGCGAGCGCACGAAGCAGGTCGAGGTCCACTCCCAGACGTTGCCGGCGAGATCTTGAACGCCATGCTCGTTCGGGCCGAACTTGCCGAACGGATAGGCCGTGGTGTCGGAAAGGTCGCGTTCGGATTCGCGTTCATAGCGGCTGATCCAGCGCTTTGAAGGATCGTTCGCATCGACCGCCACGCCGTCATCCTTGAATCGGGAGCCGGCTGCAAAGGCCCATTCCGCATCGCTCGGCAGGCGATAATGGCGGCCGGTCTTGCGCGACAGCCAGCCCGCATAAGCCTCGGCGTCGTGCCAGTTGACCTGCACTGCAGGGCGATCGGGCGCGACCGCCACGTCGCGGTCGAGCGCGCGGCAGGCGCCGTCCTGTACGCAAAGCTGATAGTCGGATGACGAGACCTGATTGCGCATGATGTGCAGCGGCCGGTCGACGCGCATCGCGCGCAGCGGCGCTTCCGCCTGCTGCCCGGCGCGCGTGAAATCGCCGGCCTCGCGATAGGACATGCTGCCCGGCGCGACCCTGACGATCGCAGGCTCCGCGGCTGTGCCGCGGACCGCCATGGTCGAGACCACCGGCGCCACCGCGATCGGAGCTGCGAGCCCGGCGGCGCAGGCGAGTGCCAGTTTGAGCTTGAATGCGATCAGCATGGTCGTTCCTCGAAGGAGGAAGGGGCCGGTGATGACCGGCCCCTTGTCGCGTTTAGTTGGTCTTGGCAGCCGGTATTTCGGCGGGCGCCTTCACCTGGGTCATCAGATCGTCGTTCCACTTGCCTTCGACCTTGAAGTGCGCGGTGGCGCCGAGGTCGGCGGCCTCGATCAGATTATGCGTGACGTAGGCGTAGATGCCGGGCTGCTGGAACTTGTACAGCGCAGCTCCCGCCGAGCCGCCGCGGATGAACCAGGTCTCGAGTCCGACCTCGGGTGCGTTGCCAAACTTGCCGGTTTCCCAGACATAGTCGCCATGGCCGCCGATCAGGTGCGGGCGGCTGTCGCGATTGGCCTGCGAATGCACGATCAGCACGTTCTCTCCCACATTGGCGGTGAGCGCGTTCTTGCCGGTGAGCGCGCCGACCTTGCCGTTGAACACGACGTGGGTGGGGATCAGCTTCTTCATCACCTCTTCGGTGTCGGTGAAGGCTTCGCCCGGCGAGTCGTAGGACTTGAAGTTGCCCTTCTCGTCGCGCGGCACATACATGTCCTGCTCGCCGATGTAGTACACCTTGTCGTACTTCAGCGCATGGCCCTTGCCGTCGTTCAGTCCGTCGCGCGGCAGCACCATCACGGCGCCGTTCATGCCGGAGACGACGTGCCAGGGAATCATCGGGCCGCCCGGGGCGCAGTGATAGACGAACACGCCGGTCTTGGTCGCCTTCCAGCGCAGCACGACCTGCTCGCCGGGATTGATCAGCGTCAGCGCGCCGCCGCCGAGCGCACCGGTCGCGGAATGGAAGTCGATGTTGTGCGGCATGGTGTTGGTCGCGGGATTGACCAGCGTCGTTTCGACGTAGTCGCCTTCATGTACGACCATCAGCGGGCCCGGCATCGAGCCGTTGAAGGTCATCGCCTGGAAGGTGGTGCCCTTCTCGTCGATGACGACCTTCTTCTCCTCGATCGTGAGCTTGAACTCGATGATCTTCGGGCCCTGCTTGGTCGCCTGCTCGTGCGCATGCACGAAGGGCGGAGCGACCAGCTCGACCTTCTGGCGCGGCAGTTTGAGATCGTCGGCAGCGATGGCGGGGGTCGCCAGCATCAGAGCGGTCGCTGCGGCGCCGATCAATGCGACTCTGCGGGTGAACATCGTAGGCATCCTTCATCTGGAAAGGTCTTTGATGACGGATGCACTGTGCGCCGATCGTGGCCAGAATGTTTGCGCTGCGACAAGTTTTCGCCGGATTCGGCTCCGCGACAGTACTTAGGTGTCTTAACGGAGCAGGATCGGTGACACGACGTTGACCGCGTCGACCGGCGTGATGCGGATGTCGAGACCGAGCGACCAGCGGCCGGACAACGGTGCCGACATTCTGACTCGCCACTGATCGTTGCCGACGCGTTCGGCGTTTGCGGTGATCGGCGCCACGCCATGCTCGGGGTTGCCGAGCGTGACTGCAACCGCATCTGCACTCAGGGGCAGTTCGTTCGCATCTTCGAGCTGGATTGCGATCTCGACCGGACCGGCGCGGCCCGGCGAGACCGTGACGTTGGCCATGGCCTTCTCGGCATGGAGATGCGTGAAGAAGCTCTCGTCCGCGTCGGACGTTGCTGCGACTGAAGCCGCCGCAGCCTGCTCCGCGCGATGCGCGGGCTCCGCTGCTGCGGTGCTCTCCGTCCTTGCGGGCGCCTGCGCGCCGATCGCCTGCACGTCCAGCGTCACATTCACCTCGCCGGCATGCTCGAACGACAGCTTCACCGGCATCTGGTCGCCGGCGTGGAGCGGGATATCGAGGCCGATGAACATCAGATGCCCGCCGCCGGGCGCGAGGGTGATGATTTGCCCGGGTGCGATGACCAGCCCCTTGTCGAGCGCGCGCATGGTCATGACACCGTCGTTGACGGCCATTTCGTGGATCTCGGTTCGAAGCGCATGGGCGGTCGATGCGGCTTGCAGACGCTCCGCCGAATGGCCCCGGTTCTCGATCGTCAGATAGCCGCCGGCGACCTTGGCTCCGCCGGGCGTCGCTCGGCTCCAGGCCCCGGTGATGACGAGATCGCCGCTGGTCGTGTCGGCTGCGTGGGCGGGCGATCCGACAAGGCATGTCAGGATGACCGCGCCGGCGAACGCGCGCTTGAATGAGATCATGATCGGAGCCTTGTGGAAGACGTGACTAGAACAGATGCGTGGCAAGCCAGACCACCGCCCAGATCGCCAGCGACAGCACGGCGAGGACAGCGATGACGGCGGCCAGAGCACGGGCGGTGCCGGCCGGGGCCGGTGCGACCGGGGCCGGCCGAAAATCGTCGAAACGCGGGATATGGCCGCGAATGTCGAGCAAGGAAAGTATCAGTTCGAGTGCAAGAAGCCTCATGGGCAAACGCTCCGGATGCCGTGCGAATTGCTCCAATCATGGCCTGGAGCCGGCCGTTGCGCTTTGCGCGAGCGCAATGTCCGCAAGCCCCCGGCCGACTTTGAGCGAGCGCAAGGTCGCCCCCTCGGATCCGGGTTAGTGGAGTACATTCCGTGATTTGCCGTGATGTCTCTACACGGCCGAAATTTACGAATGGGTAAGACATGAGAGCTGACCTCGCGGCGAGCTACGGCGAAGAGCGATTGCCACGCTACACGAGCTATCCGACCGCACCGCATTTCTCGAAGGCGATCGGTCCGGACACCTATGCCCGGTGGTTGGCGGAGCTGCCGGCGGGCGCCAGCGCCTCGCTCTATCTCCACGTCCCGTTCTGCCGCGAGATGTGCTGGTATTGCGGCTGTCATACCCAGATCGTCCGCCGCGACGAGCTCATCGCCGGTTATCAGCGGACGCTGCGCAACGAGATCTCCCAGATTGCCGATACCATCGGCCGCCGCATCAAGGTGGAGCACATCCATTTCGGCGGCGGTACGCCGACGATCATGCAGCCGGAGGCCTTTGCCGATTTGATGGCGACGATGCGGCAGAAGTTCTTCGTGCTGCCCTCGGCCGAGATCGCGGTCGAGATCGATCCCCGCACGTTGACCGCCGACATGGTCGAGGCGATGCGGCTCTCGGGCGTCAACCGCGCCAGCCTCGGCGTGCAAAGCTTCGATCCCGTGGTGCAGCGCGCCATCAATCGCGTGCAAAGTTTTGAACAGACGGCGTCCGTGGTCGACATGCTCCGGCGCGCCGGCATTACGGGGGTGAATTTCGACCTGATCTACGGGCTGCCGCACCAGACCGTCGCATCGTGCCTGGACACGGTTCGGCGCAGCCTCACGCTCGCGCCCGACCGCTTCTCCGTGTTCGGCTACGCCCATGTGCCCGATTTCAAGAAGCACCAGCGCATGATCAACGAGGGCGTGCTGCCCGATGGCCTTGCGCGCCACGACCAGGCCTGCGCGATCGCCAATGCGCTGAAGGAAGCCGGCTACGTGCAGATCGGGCTCGATCATTTCGCCCGGCCCGACGATTCCATGGCGGTGGCCTTCGAGGAGGGGACGCTGCGGCGCAATTTTCAGGGCTACACCACCGACAAGAGTGAAGTCCTGCTCGGCTTCGGTGCGAGCGCGATCGGGCATCTGCCGCAGGGCTACGTCCAGAACGAGGTGCAGATCGGCGCCTATGCGCAGAGCATCGCCGCGGGCCGTCCGGCCACCGCGAAGGGCTACGGGCTCACCGACGACGACCGGTTGCGCGCCGACATCATCGAACGCATCATGTGCGAGTTCAGTGCCGACCTCGGCGACATCTGCGCGCGCCATGGCGCAGAAGCCGGGGCGATGTTGAGCTCGGCGGCGCGTCTGAAGCCGCTGATCTCCGACGGCGTCGTGAAGCTGGAGGGCAATCGCCTCGCGGTCGCAAAAGACTCCCGCTTCCTGGTTCGCAGCGTCGCCGCCGCGTTCGACGCGCATCTCAATCCGGCAAAGCAGCTGCACAGCCGGGCTGTGTAGAGCCACGCTCTCTCTGTCATTCCGGGGCGCCCGAAGGGCGAACCGGGAATCCATCGTGCGACTGTCTCTGCACGTCCAATGGATTTCCGGGCTCGCGCCAAGAGGCGCGCCCCGGAATGACGAAGGGAGAAACTGGTAGCAGCTTGCGCTTCGACAAGGAGACTCCGGCCCGTTCCGCTAATTTCGTGGGGGAACGGAGTTGTCCATGTCCTTTGCATCCGACGATCTGGTCGATGACATCATGCGTACGGCGCCGCACACGATCCGCGTGTTTCTGGCCTTCAAGCTGGCTTGTGTCGGTTGCCCGATCGCAACCTTCCACACGGTGGATGATGCCTGCCGCGAGCATGGCATCGACCGCGAAAAATTCCTCGCCGCGCTGGTCGGTTGCGTGCCGGCGTGAACGGTCTGGAATTCGCGCGGGCGCGCGCGGATTCTCGGGTGAGGGGACGGCTTTCGCCGTAAGCGGAAGCGCCCCCGCCCTTATCTCGGGCGCAGGCGCCTTGGTGCGGCGGTCATACCGCTCCGCTGTCGGCGCTCCGCTCCGCCAACACGACGATCCCATGCGGGTTACGCAGGATGATGCGTTGACGGCCGCTTTCGACGAGGCCTTGGCTCTCCCAGCCGCTGAGGATGCGGCTGACAGTGTGCAGTGTGGTTCCGGTCATCTGCGCGATGTCCTGGCGGCTGATCGGGAAGTCGATCTCGATGCCTTGGTCGAGCTTCTTGCCGGACTGTTTGGCGAGGCGCAGCAGCGCATGCGCGACGCGCTGCTCGACCTGCTGGGTCGACATTTCCAGGATGCGGGTGTGGCTCTCCTGCAAGCGCGTGCCGACGGTCTGGAGTGTGTTGGCGGCCAGAGAAGGAAATCGCTCGACCAGCCGCGGCCACGCCGAGGTCGGCCAGATCAGCACCACGCTGTCATCGACTGCGATCGCGGTCGCCGGATACCGGGCGGCGCCGATCGCCATGGCGAGCCCGAACGTCTCGCCGGGCGCGACATAGCGCACCACGATCTGCTCGCCGGTCGGCGTGGTCTTGGCCGCGCGGACATGGCCGTGCAGCAGCAGGAAGAAGGATTGCGCGTCCGCGCCCTGCTCGAAGATGGCGCTGTTCTTGGGATAGCGCGCCGAACGGGCCTCACGCAGGATTTCGTCCAGAGCTTCCGGTGTGACCCCGGCAAACAGCGGCAGATGCGCAACCAGCGATGTGTCGACCTTGGCCATTCTGTCTCCTTGGCGCTTGGGAGTGTGATGGCACCTGCAATCGTCTCGCAGTTTGCGATAGCGCAAAACGGGACGGCCGGGTGGCAGTATTTTTCCACAAACGACGGTCTGAACTTATTGGAGTTAACCCATGGCTGGCATCCGATCTCGCAATTATGAGGGCTGGCCGCTGTTTGCGAACAGTTTTCGGCCGTTTTTCCTGCTCGCTGCGATCCAGGCGGGGCTGTCGATCCTGGCCTGGCTGCCGATATTCTATGGCGAATTGTCCGTGAGTTCCGCATTCGCGCCGCGCGATTGGCACGTCCACGAGATGCTCTACGGCTTCCTGCCGGCTGTCATCACCGGGTTTCTGTTCACGGCCATCCCGAACTGGACTGGCCGGCTGCCGATCCAGGGCACCTCGCTGATGGCGCTGGTGATGGTCTGGCTTGCCGGGCGTGCCGCCGTGACGTTGTCGGCCGATACCGGCTGGGCGTTCGCGCTTCTCGTCGATGCCGCCTTCCTGGCGCTGGTCGTCGCCGCCGCGGCGCGCGAGATCATCGCAGGCGGCAACTGGCGCAACCTGCCCGTGGTCGGGCTGGTGTCCGTTCTGCTCGCCGGCAACGTCGCGTTTCATCTCGAGGCGCACTATCACGGCGGGGCCGATGTCAGCATCCGTGTCGGCATCGGCGTGGTCGTGCTGCTGATCTCGCTGATCGGCGGCCGCATCATCCCGAGCTTCACCCGCAACTGGCTGGTCAAGTTCAATCCCGGCCGTCTGCCGGTGCCGTTCGCACGCTTCGACGGCGCCGTGATCGGATGCAGCGCGCTCGCGCTCATCGCCTGGGTCGTGGCACCGCTGAATGCCGTCACCGGCGTCCTGATGGCGCTGGTCGGCGGGCTGCATCTGGTGCGGCTTGCGCGCTGGGCCGGCGACCGCACCTTTCGCGAGCGGCTGCTGGTGATCCTGCATGTCGGTTACGTCTTCGTGCCGTTCGGCTTCATCCTGCACGCGTTTGCAGTTTTCGGAGCGCTGCCGCCGAGCGCCGGCATCCACGCCTGGATGACGGGTGCGGCTGGAACCATGACGCTCGCGGTGATGACCCGCGCCAGCCTCGGCCATACCGGGCAGGCGTTGACGGCTGCGCCGGCGATCCAGGCCATCTATGCCGCGGTCATCATCGCGGCTCTGACGCGCGTCGCTGCCGTGGCGTTTCCCGCGCAGAGCGATGTGTTGCTGCACATCGCCGCCTGCGGCTGGCTCGTCGCGTTCCTCGGATTTGCCGTCGCATTCGGCCCGCTGCTCGCCGGCAGCCGGCGGCGCGCCCTCGCCACGATGGGCGTGCCGGCTCCCGCGCGCTGAAGTCAGGCTGCGGTCGCCGACGGCGCTTCGGCCGGCGGTGAGGAAGGCCGCACGCCCTTGCGCCAATCGCTGACGGTGCAGCCGAAGCGGCCGCGGAACCAGCGCGCCATGGCGCTCTGCGCGGAGAAGCCGAGCTGCACCGCGATGTCAGCCAGCGGCCGGTCGGGGTCGTCGATCAACTGGATCACGAGATCGGCGCGTTGCGCATCCAGGATGGCCGAGAAGCTGGTGCCGGCTTCGGCCAGATGCCGGTGGATGGTGCGGCGGGTGCAGGCAAGATGCTCGGCGACGCGCTCGACCGTGCAGTCGCCGCCGGCGAGCAGGCGGCGCACGACCTCGTCGACCTTCCCTTCCCAACTTGCCGGCCGGGTCTCGATCGCCTCGATCCGCTTGCGCAGATAGCTCGCGATCAGCGGATGCGCGCTCGGAATCCGGCGCTCCATGTCGTGTGTCGACAGCAGGATCGAATCGTCCTCCGCATTGAAGGTCACGCGGCAACCGAAGAAGTCGCGGTAGCGCTGGCGATCGCGCGGCGGCGGATAATGCAGATGGACTTCCTGCGGGCGCCAATCGCTGCCGAACAGCGATCGAATGATACGGTGGACGCTGCCGAGCGCCATGTCGATCGACTGCCGCGGCGCGCTCGGATGCCGGCCGCGCAGATGCAGCGTGACGGTCACGGTCTGCTTGCCGCGGGTGACGTCCAGCCGCATGCCGTCATGATGGATATGGATGAAGCGCGAGAACGCCTCGATCGCTTCGCCGATTGTCGCCTGTTCGCGCACGATCAGGCCAACCGCGCCGAAATTGGTCAGGCCGCCGCGCTCGGCAAGACGCAGGCCGAAATCTTCGGCACCGGACGCCTCTGCCGACAATTCGAGCAGGCGGCGCAGGCCGGTGACGGCGATGGGGGTGTCCGGCTTGTCGAGACAGGCCAGCGGCAACCTGACCTTGCGCATCATCTGCTTGGGGTCGAGCCCCACCGACCGGGCGACCTCCGGGTAATAGCTCAAGCCTGCGCTGCGAATGAGGTCGGTCATGCGAACCGTTCCTGCCAGCCATTCCCGCAGATGTCCCGAAATGTAAAGTTTCTGTCCCGATCCGTCAAATCCGGGAACACGGCGGAACATACATAAGGAAAACCGAAGCACCGGCGCGAATGCCGTGCTCACGACGGCGGGGCGCGATGGGGCCCCCGGCCGTCTCATATCATTTGACCAAGACATTGCTGGATCGGGATTATGCCGGGAAACACGCTTTCCAAGGGTGAGGTATTCGTCATTGAGACTGACGCGGCCTCCCGCGAACAACTTTCCGCCGCGCTCCAACAGAGCGCCTATGATGTGATCTGCTTCGCCGACAGTGCCTCGCTCCTCTCGGAAGCGAAGGCGCGGATGCCGGCCTGCGTGCTGCTGGAGATGCCGCCGGATCGTTCCGCCCTCGACGTGCTCAAGCGGTTGCGTGAGGAAAACTGCATGGCGCCGGTGCTGGTGACCTCGGCGAATGGCAGCATCGCCATGGCGGTCGACGCCATCAAGAGCGGCGCGGCCGATTTCATCGAAAAGCCGTTCCGTACTCATGACGTCGTCGGCCGGATCGATGCCGCCATCGATGAATCCGCGCAGCCAAGCGCGAGCCGGCAGGGCTGGTTGCCCGGTTGTGAGCCGCTGACAGCACGCGAGGGCGACGTGCTCGAGCATCTTGCCGCCGGCCTCACCAACAAGGAGATCGCCCGGCGCATGCATCTGAGCGCACGGACGGTCGAGGGCTACCGCGCGAGCGTCCTGAAGAAGGCCGGCGCTCGCAACGTGACCGATCTGCTTCGCCGCATCTTTGATCAGGGCTCGCCGACCCAGGCGTGAGGCCTGCCGCGGGACCGCCACGCGTTCCGCGGCCTTGGTGCCGCCGCGGCGACGCCCCACGGAAACCCCAATCGAACCGGTTCCTTCCCTGCCGCGTCCAACCATGTTGGCGAGGCATTTGATCGCGCGCGTCCGGCTGGCGGCGCGGCGATACCGGCAGGAGGGACTTTCATGCGCATCACCGCAAGATGTTTGGCAACCACGAGCCTGGTTCTGGTGACCACGGCATTCGCGGTGCCGTCATGGGCGGCCGAATTGGACGCCCATTCGGCGATCGACACCGTCACCGTCTATCCCGACGGCGCCACCGTGACCCGCGTCATCGCGCTGGACCTTGCCGCGGGTGACTCGACGCTGGTCGCCAAGGATTTTCCGCTCACGCTCGATCCGTCCTCCCTCCGCGTCGAAGGCGAAGCGGGCGCCAAGCTCACCATCGGCACCATCGATGCCCGCCCGCCGCGGGCGGCGCCACCCGTCAACCTGCCCGAGTTCGACAAGCGTATCGAAGCGCTGAGAGATCAGCGCGCCGATCTGCAAGGTGCGATCGATTCCGCCAATGCCCGGCGCAGCTTCGCCCAGCACTTCGCCGAAGCCTCTCCCGCCGGGCTCGGCGACAAGGGTGAGGCACGGCCGATCACCGAATGGCGCGCGGCCTTTGCGGCGGTCGCCGAGGAGATCGCGACGGCCGACACGGCGATCCGCGATGCCACGCGAAAGCAGCGCGAGCTCGACCGCCAGATCGCGCAGCTCGAGGCCGAACGCTCGGCCAAGCCGCCGAGCAAGCTGGAGGTGCGGATCGACGTCGCCTCGGCGGCCGCGACCAAGGCGACGCTGCGCGTGACCTATGCCGTGCGCAACGCCCGCTGGGTCCCGCTCTACGACGCCCGGCTCGATACCGGCGCCAAGGACCGCAAGCCTCAGCTGGAGCTGGTCCGCCGTGCCGAGATCACGCAATCGACCGGCGAGGACTGGTCGAACGTCGCGCTCGGCGTCTCCACCGTGCGTATCGGCCGCGGCGGCAGCGCGCCGGAGCTGGGTTCGCTGGTGGCGCAATATCCGCAGGTGCCGAAGCCGCTGGCCCTCGGCACGGCCTCGGATCTGGCGCGGCCCGCACCCATGACACGACAGGCGCAATCGCCGGCCATGGCCAAGATGGCGGAAGCGGCCGAGTCGCGCGAACGTGCCGACGAGCAGCAGGCGGTGGCCGAGATCGGCGGCTTCCAGGCAACGTTCAAGATCCCCGGCCGCGTCAGCCTCGGCGCTCAGGAGGGCGCCAAGAGCATGCGCATCGCGGCCATGACCGTGCCGGCCGATCTCGCGGTGCGCGCCGCGCCGGTGCTGGACCCGACCGCCTTCCTCGAAGCCAGCTTCAAGCAGACCGACGACACGACGTTGCTGCCGGGCAAGGTTGCGATCTACCGCGACGGCGTCTTCGTCGGCCGCGGCAAGATTTCGGCGTCGGCCAAGGACGACACTGTGCGGCTCGGCTTCGGCGCCGACGACAAGATCAAGATCGAGCGCGCCGTGCTCAAGCGCAACGAAGGCTCGGCCGGCCTGCTCGTGACGACGTCGAAGACCGACGAGCGTTCGTTCAAGACCACGATCCGTAATGGCCACGACTTCCCGATCAAGGTCGCGATCGAGGATCAGCTGCCGGTCAGCGAGAACGAGGACATCGTCGTCGAGATGCTGCCTGCGACCACGCCGCCGACCGCGAGCAACATCCGCGACAAGCGCGGCGTGCTGGAATGGTCGTTCGACGCCAAGCCCGGCGAGGTCAAGGACATCAGCTTCGCCTGGCGCATTCGCTGGCCGAAGGACAAGAGCATGGTGATCGTGCCGGCGGGGTAGGGCGCCCGCCACGCGCAAGGTGCGCCCCTCCCCCGCAAGCGAGGGAGGGGCGCACCGCCATTGCAGAAGCAGTGTCCGCTAAATTCCAGTCTCAATCGCCCGCATCGACTGCGGCAGCACGTAAGGCACGCCGTCATCGGCCTGATGGACCATCGCGTCGATCTCGAAAATGTCGCGGATGGTCTCGCGCGTGACGATGTCCGCGCGCGGGCCGTCGGCGGTGAGCTTGCCGCCCGCCAGCACGACCAACCGGTCGGCAAAGCGGATGGCGAGATTGAGGTCGTGCAGGATCGCGATCACGGCCGTGCCGCCAGCCGCACGGCGGCGCGCGGCTTCGACCAGGTCGATCTGGTGGCGCAGATCGAGGCTCGAGGTCGGCTCGTCCAGCAGCAGAAGCCCCGGGCCATGCTCGGCTTCGCCGCAGGCGAGCTGCACCAGCACGCGGGCGAAATGGGCGCGCTGTTGCTCGCCGCCGGACAGCGTCGGCAACTGCCGTTCGCGAAAATGCGCAAGGCCGACCTCTTCCAGGGCCGCGTCGACGAGCACGCCTGTTTCATGCGCGCCGCGCTCGCCCGCGCCCATCTGCACGATCTCCTCGACGGTGAAGGGGAAGCTGACGCTGACGTGCTGGGACAGCATCGCGCGGTGAGCGGCAAGCTCGCGCGGCGAGAAGCTGGCGATGTCCCGCTGCTTCAGGTGCACCTTGCCTGTGTTCGGCCGCAGATCGCCGGAGAGCAGCCGCAGCAACGTCGATTTGCCGGCGCCGTTCGGGCCGATGACGGCAACCATCTCGCCGGCCGCAACCGTCAGGCTGACGTTATCGAGCAGCGTCGCGCGTCCGGCGCGTTTGCTTAAGGATCGCGCCTCGATCACGATGCTCATAGCGAGGCGAGCCCGCGCTGCCGCAGCAGGATGAAGAGGAAGACCGGCGCACCGACCGCCGCGGTCAGGATGCCGATCGGCATTTCCGCAGGCGCCACGATGGTGCGCGCCAGCGTATCGGCGCCGACCATCAGGATCGCGCCTGATAGCACCGAGGCCGGCAACAGCAGCCGATGCGCAGGTCCAATGACGAGGCGGAGCAGATGCGGCACCACGATGCCGACGAAGCCGATGACGCCGCTGATCGACACCGCGACGCCGGTCATGGCGGAGACCATGACGATCGAGATCCGCTTGAGACGCTCGACATCGACGCCGCCGTGGAAGGCGTCGGCCTCCCCGAGCACCAGGAGATCGAGACCGCGTGCGATGAAGGTGCAGGCGACGAGCCCGATGAGGAGAACCGGGGCGAGCACGGCGGCCTTGGTCCTGGTCACGCCGCTCATCGAGCCCAGCATCCAGAATGTGATGTCGCGGAGCTGGCGATCGTCGGCCACGAAGACCAGAAGCCCGATGCCGGCATTGGCGATGGCGGTGATGGCGACGCCGGCGAGCAGGAAGACTGCGATCGAGGTGCGTCCCGATCGGCTGGAGATGCCGTAGAGGATCGCGGTCGTTGCCAGCGACCCGGCGAATGCCGCGAGCGGCAGGAGCTCGGTCTGCAGGAAGCGAAGCGTCTCGCCGAAGCGTGAATCGGTGAACACGATCGTGCTCGCGGCCGCCAGCGCGCCTCCGCTGGAGACGCCGACCAGCGCGGGATCGGCGAGCGGGTTGCGAAACAGTCCCTGCATGATCGCGCCGGCCGCAGCGAGCAGGCCGCCGACCATCGCGGCTGCCGCGATCCGGGGGACGCGGATCGACCACAGCACGAGCTGGTCGCGGGCCGTCATGGCCGTGCTTTCGCCCGTCAGCCCGAGCGCGGCAGGCAGGCGCGAGAGGGGGATGCCGGCGGCGCCGAGGGTCAGCGCGACGATCGCGGTGACCGCCAGCACTGCAATCAGGAGAAGGATGATGAGCGATGCGGACTGTCGTCTGGTGCTGGCGCGTCGATCCGGGCTGCGCGCCTCAGTCCCGATCGCCACGCTCATTGCCGGCAATTCGCCGCCGGCAGCGCCGACGCGAATCCATCGCCGGGCTCGGCCAATGCCGGATAGAGCCGTGCCGAGAGATCGCGCGCGGCCGACGCCGCCCGGGGGCCGAAGCCAAGCAGATAGAGCCCGTCCATGGTGATGAAGCTTTTGTTCGCCGCGACCGGCGTCAGCGCAAAGCCGGGATGGGCATAGATCGCCTCGGCCGGAAGCGAATCCTTGCCGCGTTCGATCGACAGTGCGACGTCGGGCTTTGCCGCCGCGATCGCTTCGTCACCGATGATCTTGTAGCCGTCGAAATCGTCGATGGCGTTGGTGGCGCCAGCGAGCCGAATGATCTCCTCGGCCGCCGTCTTGCGGCCGGCCACCAGTGCTCGCCCGTTCTGCAGCGACATCACGAACATCACCCGCACCGGCTTGGTCACCCTCGCGCGCAGGGCGCCGAGCTGCGCCAGATCGGCGCCGACCGCGGCGCTCAGGCACGCGGCGCGCGCGTCGACACCCATGGCGTGGCCGACCAGTTTTATCTTCTCGATCAGACCGGCCTCGGTGAAGGTGTCGGGCACCAGCACCAGCGGCACTTTCGCCGTTTCCAGGATGTCCATGGTCTCGCGCGGCCCCGAGCCCTGGATCGCCAGGATCAGGGTCGGATTGAGGCCCAGCACGCCTTCGGCCGAGATCTGGCGCATGTAGCCGACATTGGGTTTGTCCTGCAGCGCCGACGCGGGATAAAGGCTGGTGGTGTCGACGCCGACCAGCCGGCTCTCGAGCCCGAGCGCATAGAGGATCTCGGTGATGGCGCCGCCGATCGAGACCGTGCGCGCGGTATCGGCCACGATGATCTCGCGGTTGCGCGCGTCATGCACGGTGATGCCGGCGGCGTGCGCGGCGGATGCGAGCGCGATTGCGCTGGAGAGCAGGACACTGGCGAGGATGCGACAAAATGTCATTGCGGATTACTTCGTCAGGATCAGCTTGTTCTGCGAGGTCAGGCGAAGCCGGTAGCTGTCCTCGCCATGCGCGATGATGATCTCGCGTTCGACCGAAAACAGCTCGCGGCTGTCGATCCGGCCGCCACGCATGGTGAGGGTTCTCGTTGTCGCGGAAGGGCTTCCTGCCGTCCCTGTGGCGTCGCCGTCGTTGTCTGCGGACGTTGCTGACATGTGAGGTGTGATGCGCTTTCGAAATCCTGGAGTGCTGCTTGTTTGTACAAGCGGCACGAAGCGCATTCCAACGGCTGGAATTTACAATCGATATAAACTGCAACCTTGTGACATTGACCGTCAGAGTGTTGCCACGTAACCAATCATGGCGGCGGGCGACTTGCCCGCCTGCCAAGACAATCAGCCAGCCAGTCGTTCGCGTTGCGAGCGCACGCCAGCCAAAGACTCCGAATTTGAAGTGAAGTGCAGGCTGGGGCTGATATGGCTGACGGGGCTAGGTATTCGCGCGCCCTGATTTTGGGCGCGTCTGTGGTTTCAATCGCGGCAATGACGACGGAGAGCAGTCTTGCGCAGACTGCATCGCCGCAAGCCGAAAATGCGTCCTCGGAACGGCCGAAGCAGGCCAGGCGCAAGCAGGCCAAGCCGATGGCGGCGCAGCAGGCGACGCCTGAAGTCATGAACGCGCGCGCACAGGCCGGTGGCGTTGCGCCCGTGCAGACGCTCGACGCGATTACGGTTGCTGCGACGAAGATCGAGGAGCGTGCAATCGACTCGCTCGCTCCGGTCAGCACGGTGACGCTCGACAAGATCCAGGGGCTCCAGCCGAACCGGCTGTCGGATATCTTCTATGCGGTGCCCGGTGTGTCATTCCAGGAGCGCGGCGACGATCCCGCGACGGTCATCAACATTCGCGGCTTGCAGGAGTTCGGTCGCGTCGCCGTCGTCGTGGATGGGGCGCGGCAGAACTACCAGCGCACCGGCCACAATGCGAGCGGCTCCTTCTTCCTTGACCCTGAATTGATCGGCGGTGTCGACGTCGTGCGCGGCCCGACCGCCAACATCTACGGCTCCGGTGCGATCGGTGGCCTCGTCTCGTTCCGCACCAAGGACATCGAGGACGTGCTGCGCCCCGGCGAGCGCTGGGGCGTCGATCTCTCGGGCTCCTACGGATCCAACAGCAATCGCGGCCTCGGCTCGGTATTCGGAGGCGTGCGCGCCACGCCCGACGTCGATATCTTCGGTGGCGCGGTCTATCGCACGCAGGGCAACTACAAGGACGGCAACGGCACCGAGATCGGCAACACCGGCAACCAGGTCGAGAGCGGCCTGATGAAGCTCACGGTGCGTCCCGCCCTCGGTCATGAGGTCAAGTTCGGCGCCATCTTCCAGGACTATCAATACGATATCGGCCAGTTCAACAGGGGGCCGGTCGCGACGGCGGCGCAGCGCGCGCTCTACCAGGGCTCGTCGGTCTATGCCTCCGACGCCAAGAACTACACCGGCACGATCACCTGGAATTATTCGTTGCCGAGTGACAATCTGTTCGACTGGCACATGTCGGTCTACGGCAACCGTGTCGATAACGACCAGACCAAGACCTATCACTATTCGACGTCGGGCGCGGCCCTGTGCGGCACCGGCAATTTCGGCAACAACATCTCGGGCTGCGTCGGCGACAAGCGCGGCTATGTCCTGAACACCTACGGTATCGACGCCAACAACACCACGCGCTTCAACGTCGGCGACTGGCGCAATGCCCTCACAGTCGGCTTCGATGCGTTCCAGGACGACGTGATCACGACCGACAGCCGCGGCAACTCCAACATCACCACGCCGAGCGGCATCCGCACCGTATCGGGCGGGTTCCTGCAGTTGAAGCAGAACTACAGCACCTGGTTCGAGGCGGTGAGCGCGATCCGCTACGACCGCTACGATCTGGAATCGGGCAAGACAAACGGCAGCGGCGACCGCTTCTCGCCGAAGATCACCCTCGGCGTGACGCCGGTTGCCGGCTTCCAGCCCTATGTCAGCTACGCCGAAGGCTATCGCGCTCCGTCGATCACGGAGACCGTGATCTCCGGCGCGCATGCGACGGGCGGCGGACCGGCCTTCTTCCCGTGTCCCGACGGCACCGTCGGCCTGTTCTGCTTCCTGCCCAATCCGAATCTTCGCCCCGAAGTCGGCAAGAACAAGGAAGTCGGCATCAACCTGAAATACGACAACATCTTCAGTGCCAACGACTCCTTCCGCGGCAAGATCAACCTGTTCCGCAACGACGTTTCCGACTACATCGACCTCGTCGCCTCGACGCCGGTCCCGACCGGGTTCGGCTCGTTCAGCCAGTTCTACCAGTACCAGAACATCGCGCAGGCCCGCATCCAGGGCTTCGAGGCGGAGACGATGTATGACGCCGGCGACTGGTTCATCGGCGTCGCCGGCCACTACATCCAGGGCAAGAACGCCGTCACCAATGTCGGACTTGCGACCATCACCCCGCGCAAGGTGGTCACGACAGGTGGTGTCCGCCTGCTCGATCGCACCCTGATCCTGTCGGCACAGTGGGCCTCGTACGGCGCCAACAACGATGTGCCGGCGGGCTATCTGCCGGCGACCGGGTACGAGCTGGTCAATCTGTACATGACCTACAACGCGACCAAGGACATCGTGTTCTCGGCCTCGATCGACAATCTCCTGAACCAGTACTACCGGCCTTACGCCATTCCCGGGACATCGACCGACGGCACCACGCAGAACGACGTGCTGTGGTCGAGCCCCGGACCGGGCAGGGTCTACAAGGCCGGCATGAAGATCCACTTCGGAGGTGCGTAACGCGCATCGCAGCACCACAGACCTCCGCCGTGCCGCGCTGATGCTCCAGCGCGGCTTCGGCGCGTTCCGTTTTGATCAGAAGGAGAGACTTTGATGTTCATCGCCATGAATCGTTTCCAGGTGAAGAAGGGCGCGGAGAGCGCGTTCGAGACCGTCTGGACCACGCGCGAATCCTATCTCGGCAGCATGCCGGGCTTCGTCGAGTTTCATCTGTTGAAGGGCCCGGAGGCCGAGGACCACACGCTCTATTCGTCGCACACCAGTTGGGTCGACAAGGCGGCCTTCGAGGCCTGGACACGCTCGGAGGAATTCCGCCGCGCGCACGCCCGTGCCGACAACAGGACCGGCGAGAGCCTCTATCTCGGCCATCCCAAGTTCGAGGGTTTCGAGGTGATCCAGACCGAGCGCAAGGCGGCGGCCGCTTAGGTCGATGATGCACGAGAGGAGCCGGACATGCTGAGCACCGATCTCGCCGATCTCAAGGCGTACATGGCCGACAATCCGGGCGCGGTGATCGAGGACGTCGCGCGCGAGCGCAACGTCACCCCGCGCGCGGTGATCGAGGCGCTGCCGTCATCCATGGTGCGCATCGGTGGCGGCGAGCACTTTGCCGCCGCCATGCAGGACATTGCGGCGTGGGGCGAGGTCACGCTGATCGTGCACACGGACGATGCGATCTTCGAGTTCACCGGCGCCGTGCCTGCGGGCGAGGTCGGCCGGGGCTATTTCAACCTGATGCAGCCGAAGGGTCTGCACGGCCATCTTCGCCACGAACGCTGCGCAGGCCTCGCCTTCGTCGAGCGCCCCTTCATGGGCAAGAGCTCCGCCTTCGTCGCGTTCGTGAACGCCGACGGCGGCATCATGTTCAAGGTGTTCGTCGGCCGAGACGAGACAAGGGCACTGCGGGCGGATCAGCTGCTGCGGTTCCGGCAGCTCGCGGACCGGGTCGGGGCTGCGGCCTAGTTCGCTTCAACCTGTCGGGAGATCAGGATGCAGGGCAAGTTTGGGCTTCGGCATGTGATCCTAACGATCGCGCTGGTGCTCGCGCCGGAGCCGGCTTTTGCGATCGACGAGGCGCTGTTGCCGCGCAATCTGTCACCCTGGGGCATGTTTCTCGGCGCCGACATCGTCGTGAAGACGGTGATGGTGGGGCTCGCCGCTGCCTCGCTGGTGACGTGGACGGTGTGGCTGGCCAAATCCATCGAGCTGCGTCGCAAGGGCGCGCTCGCCTTGCAGCGGACGCGCTCGCTCGAAGGCAACATCAAGCTGGCCGAGGCATCCGCGCGCGCCGGTGGTGCCCACGATGCCGTCGCCCAGCTCATCCAGTCCTGCGCCAGGGAGGCCGAGCTCTCCGGCGGCGTGCTCGACGAGGGCCTTCAGGAACGTGTCGCGCTGCGGCTGGAGCGGGTCGAAGCGGCGATGTCGAGGCGGATCGCGCGCGGCACCGGCGTGCTCGCGACCATCGGCGCAACCGCGCCCTTCGTCGGCCTGTTCGGCACCGTCTGGGGCATCATGAATTCCTTCATCGGCATTTCCGAGAGCCACACCACCAGCCTTGCGGTGGTCGCGCCCGGCATCGCGGAAGCGCTGCTCGCCACCGCGCTCGGGCTCGTCGCCGCGATTCCGGCGGTCGTGATCTACAATCACCTCGTCCGCGGCATTGCCGATTACCGCGCGCTGCTCGGTGACGCCTCGGCACAGCTGATGCTGCTGGTGAGCCGCCAGCGCGACCACCGGGAATTCCGCCTGGCCCGAGCGGCGGAGTAGGCGATGGCCGCAAAGCTCGGTGGATCGAGGCTCGGGTCGCGCGGCGTCCCCGACGATCTCGACGTTGTCAGCGAGATCAACGTCACGCCGTTCATCGACGTGATGCTGGTGCTGCTGATCATCTTCATGGTGGCAGCTCCCCTCGCTACCGTCGACATCGGCGTCGAGCTGCCCGCGACCGCGGCGGAGCCGCAGCCGCGTCCGGACAAGCCGGCCTTCGTGACCGTGAAGGCGGATCTCACCATTGCCGTCGGCGAGGACACGATGGCCCGCGATGGCCTCGTCACCGCGCTCGATGCGGCCACCAGGGGCCGCAAGGACGAGCGCATCTACCTGCGCGCCGACAAGGCGGTCTCCTACGGTGACCTGATGGAGGTGATGAATACCTTGCGCAATGCAGGCTATCTCAAGGTCGCCCTGGTCGGCCTCGACGGACGCAGCTGATGGCCGCCAACGCCTTTGCCCTGCACGAGCGGCCCGGCGAGCGCGAGACCGCGCACTGGGCCTTGTCGGCAGTGGTGGTCGTGGCCCTGCATCTTGCCGCCGCGCTGCTCGCGATGAGCTGGCTGAAGCAGGTGCCGGAGCAGGGCGTCAACATGCCGGCGATCCTCATCGACATGACGCCGGAGACGTCCGCGCCGCAGGCGACGCCACTGGATATCGCGCCGGGACCGATCATGGAGCAGGCGGATGCGTCGCCGCCCGAGCCGGTGCAGCAACAGGCCGTCGAAGAGATGATTCCGTCAACGCCGCCGCAAGAGAAGCCGGACGTCGTGGCTCCGCCGGAGCAGAAGCTCGAGCCAAATCCGCCGAAGCCCGAGTTTGCCAGGGTGGAGCCCGTGGAGAAGCCGGCGCCTGCGAAGCCCAGGGTGGTGCGCCCCGATGCAAGGAAACCGTCGGAGGCGCCGCCGGCTCCCCGCACCAGCGCGCCGCCGCGTGCGGAGCGCCAGGCTCCGCTGGCATCTGCCGTGAGCGCAGGCGCGGTCGCTTCTGCGATGGCGACCTACTACCAGCGCGTCCGCGCGCATCTGATGCGCTTTCACCAGTATCCGGCAGGCGCCAATGGTCAGAAAGGCGTTGTCAGGTTGAGCTTCACGCTCGGCCGCGGTGGCCAGGTCCTGTCCAGCCGCGTCAGCGGATCTTCGGGCATTGCGGCGCTCGACGCCCAGGCCGCGGCGATGATGCGGCAGGCTCAACCATTTCCGGCAATGCCGCCCGAGATCACATATTCGACGGTTCCCATCAACATCCCGGTGATCTTCGGGCGGTGACCGGGCTCCTCCCCCGCGCGAAGCGGGAGAGGAGAGAGCGACACTCTATTTCGCCTTCAGGAAATCCGCGACTTCGAGCAGCATGAACTCGTCGTCGTCGGCCTTGTTCGGATCGCGGCTGGACGAGAACGGCAGATTGTTGTCGTTGCCGACGATGATGTGGGTGTCGTCGACGCGATCGACGTTCTCGATGGTGAAGAACGGGAAGGTGTAGACGCCGTCATTGAGCGGCTTCCGCGCCTTCTTGTCGGGATCGCTGATCTTCATGAGGTCGATATAGCCGATCTTGCGCACGGGCTTGCCGACATTGGCGTCGGTGAGCTCGATCTTGTAGATGCGCTTGAACTTGGCGAGATCGGGAAAACAGTTCTCGCCGCGGGTGCCTTGCGGGCAGGCCTTGTCGGCGGTGCCTTCGCCGTTGTCGCGCTCGATGATGAGGCCGGAGGCCTGGTCGATCATGTTGAAGTCGCCGATGGCGTTGCCGTTCTGCTCGAACACATACTGCCAATAGCGGCCGGTGAACCTCTCGGCAGCGACGTCGAACTCGAGGATACGGGAGGCTTCCTTGCCGTCGACCTTCTCCCAGTCCTTCTTCTCGGCATCCCACAGCGGCCCTTCGAGCAGGCCGTAGAGGAATTTGCCGTCCTTGGACGATGCAAAGCCCTCATAGCCCTTGGAGCGGCGGAGATTGACGTTGGTGTAGGTCGCACCCGGTGCGCCCGGCGTCGCCACGGCCCAATTGTCGGGCGAGCGCACCGGCTTGCCGTCGGCGACGGTCTCGAACACGCCGAGGATCTTGCCTGATTTGTCGGCCTTCAGGATGTAGGGCCCGAACTCGTCGCCGATCCAGAAGACGTCGCCGATGATCTGAAAACCCTCGGTGTCGAAGTCGGAGCCGGTGAGATAGCGCTTCTGGGTGTCCTCATGAACGATGCGGAAGGGGACCTTCTTGTCGGGATCGTGCAGGAAGATGGTCTCCAGCCGCTCGATCTTGCCGCTGGCCCAATCCATCTTGTAGCGGTTGAGGTACAGCATCGAGTCCGGCGAGTTGGCGCGCGCGCCCATGCCGTTGTCGGTGATGACCCAGAAGCTGCCGTCGGGCATGTGCTTGATGCCGGAATGGCCCTGCAGCGGCTGGCCCTTGAACGGCAGCGGCACGCCGGTCGCGCGCTCATACGACTTGCCCATGACGGTGCCGAGCGCATCGACGCGTTTGCCGGTGGTGTACTTGCCGGAGGTCTTGAGATCGGCGGGGGCATCGGCGGGGGCGTCGATGAACGTAGCGGCCGGCATCACCACGTGGCCGGCGAGCTTGGCGGGAAATTCACCTTCGCTCTGCGCGAGCGCTGGGCTCGCGGCGAGAATGATCGTTGCGACGGTGGCAAGAAAAGTCGCGCGCATGTGCGTCTCCTGTTGGCGGACGCACGCGTTATGCGGATCGCGTGTTGCAGTTTTGTGAAGCCGGGCCAAACGCCGCAGTGCGGCTATCCCAGTTCACCTCACACGCCTTGGTAGACGATCCGCGTGAAGAAGCCGGGGTCGACCAGGAACTGGCCGAACCTCGCGTCGAATGCGGCCGTGGGCTTGGCCGCAACGGCTTCGTCGCGCGTCCTTCCCTGCTTCTTGAGGTTGCCGACATTGTCCCTGATCGCGACCAGCATGTCGCGAAATTCCTGGAGCTCGGCTTTGTTGCTGACGGGCTTGCCGTGACCGGGGATGACGATGGTGTCGTTGTTCGCCATGGCCAGGTTGGCGTCGGAAGCCGCGATCATGCCGTCGATGCTGCCGCCGGTCGAATAGTCGATGAAGGGATAGATGCCGTTCCAGTAGGTGTCGCCGGCATGAAGAATGTTGGCTTCGGCGAACATGACCGAAATGTCCCCGTCGGTATGCGCCGGCCCGTAATATTTCATCGCGATCGACGAGCCGTTGAGCTTGAGATGGTGATCCCTGGCAAAAACCTGGGCCGGGACGGCGCTGGCGGGCAAGGCGAGGAAATTGTAGTCCCAGTCCTCGACCCGCTGAACGATGGACAGGTGCTTGCGGGTATTCTCGTGAGCGAGGATCTTCGCGCCGGCCGCGTGCAGCCACTCATTGCCGTCGGCATGGTCGAAGTGCCAGTGCGTGTTGATCAGGTGCGTGATCGGCTCGCCGCCGAGTGCGGCCAGCGCCTTGCTGAGTTGCGGGCGTGAGACGCCGATGCCGGCGTCGACCAGGAGCTTTCCGTCCGGTCCCGTGAGGACGGCGATATTGCCGCCGGACCCCTCCAACACGCTGATATTGTTGCGCAGCTTGGTGGTCGTGATGGGCGAAATCGCCGCGCTGTCCTTGATCACGCTGACGAGGCCGCGCGCTTCGGCGAAAGCCTGCCTCGGGGTCAGCCAACCCGTGGTGGCGGCAAAGGCTCCGCCGACGCAGCACAGGCAAAAGCCTCGTCGGGACAATGAGGGGAGTTCTGGCGATGCCATGCGGTTCTCGCTTCCCGGAGCGAGTATCGCCAGCATCATGCTCGCCTCGTCTCCGATGCGGTTGGTAGCATCAGGGGCGAAGCGCGATCTACCACGATAGCACGATCGAATGCGGTCGCGCGTCGTGCCCGGTTACTCCTTCACCGCGCCGGTCAGCGAGGACACGTAATAGTCCACGAACAGCGAGTAGAAGACCGCAACCGGCAGCGAGCCGAGCAGCGAGCCCGCCATCAGCGCACCCCACTGGTAGACGTCGCCGGTGACGAGCTCGGTCAGGATCGCGACCGGGACCGTCTTGTTGGCGCCGCTCTGGATGAAGGCGAGCGCGTAGATGAACTCGTTCCATGACAGCGTGAAGGAGAAGATGCCGGCCGAGATCAGCCCGGGCACCGCGAGCGGCAGCGTGATCCGCCGGAGGATCTGCAGCCGCGTGGCGCCGTCGACCAGCGCGCATTCCTCGAGCTCGTAGGGGATCGACTTGAAATAGCCGATCAGGAGCCAGGTGCAGAACGGCACCAGGAAGGTCGGATAGACCAGGATCAGGGCGAGCGGCGAGTCGAACAGGCCGAACTGCACCACGACGGTCGCGAGCGGAATGAACAGGATCGACGGCGGCACGAGATAGGCGAGATAGATGCCGAGGCCGACATAGGGGCTGCCGCGGAAGCGCAGGCGCTCGATGGCATAGGCGGCGAGCGTGCTCGCGATCAGGGACAGCGTGGTCGAGCCTATCGCCACCGTCATCGTGGTCCGAAGCCAGCGCGGATAGGCGGTGTCGAACAACAGATGCTTGACGTGCGCCAGCGTCGGCGAGGAGATCCAGAACGGATTGTGCTCCTTGTAATTCATCAGCTCTGCGTTCGGCTTGAACGAGGTGATCGCCATCCAGTAGAACGGAAACAGCAGGATGAGCACGAAGCAGCCGAGCGGCAGATAGATCATCATCAGCCGTCGCAGCCCGGAATCCCAGGCCATGGTGTCGGGCGCCGCTTTGGCGTCGGCGACAGTGGAGCCTTGCGCGACGGTGTCAGTCATTGCTCTCTCCCTGCTGCCATTTGCGGCGCGCCAGGCCGAAATATGAGAACAGCGTCGCGAACACCAGGAACGGGATCATCGACACCGCGATCGCCGCACCTTCGCCGAGCTCGCCGCCGGCGATGCCGCGCTGGAACGCCAGCGTGGCCAGCAGATGGGTCGAGTTGCCGGGCCCGCCGCGGGTGATCGCATAGACCAGCTGGAAGTCGGTGAAGGTGAAGATGATCGAGAAGGTCATGACGATGGCGAGGATCGGCATCATCATCGGGAAGGTGATGTAGCGAAAGCGCTGCCAGGCGCTGGCCCCATCCAGCATCGCCGCCTCGTAGAGCGAGGGCGAGATGGTCTGCAGCCCCGCCAGCAGCGAGATCGCGACGAAGGGAATGCCGCGCCAGATGTTGGCGGCAATCAGCGAGAACCGCGCCGGCCAGGGCGAGCCGAGGAAGTCGATATTTCCGGACCGCCAGTGCAGCACGTCGACCAGGAGATACGAGATGATCGAGAATTGCGGATCGTAGATCCACCAGAACGCCAGCGCCGAAAGCACGGTCGGCACGATCCAAGGCAACAGGATGATCGCACGCAACAGGCTCTTGAACGGAAAATGGTTGTTGAGCAGCAGCGCGAGCCAGAAGCCGAGCGCGAACTTTCCGAACGTTGCGATTCCCGTATAGACCACGCTGTAGAACACCGCGTTCCACCACAGGGGATCGGTGAGCAGATACTGGAAGTTCTCGAAGCCGACATAGATGCCGCGGCGGCCGATCGTGGTGTCGGTGAAGGCGAGCCAGATGCCGAGGCCGAGCGGATAGGTCAGGAACACCAGGAGCAGCCCGATCGCGGGCGCAAGGCACATCGCGATCAGGAACGGCTTGTAGTCGAACAGGCGCACGATCCAGTTCGGCTGCCGCTGGGCCAAGGCGGGAGAGGAGAGGGTGGTCACGGACATAAGTCTGTTGTCCTGCTGTTGAACGTTACCACGCCGTCATTGCGAGGAGCCCGCGACAAAGTTGCGAAGCAATTTTGCGCTGGTGCGACGAAGCAATCCAGATTGCATCCGCGAAGGGATTCCGGATTGCTTCGCCTCGCTCGCAATGACGCTCGCTATCGCTGCCGCCGGAAGTAGCGCTTGCAGCGCTGCTCGGCTTCGGCGGCCGCGGCCTCGGGGGTGGCCGCGCCGGTCGCGACGGCAGAGCACATCTGGATCAGCACGTAGTCTGCACTGACGGCCCCCGTCGCCGTGGAGATCGGCCCCTTGTAGCCGTCATAATACGTGCTCTTCATCGTGTCCTTGAAGATCGAGACCTTGGGGTCGCCTTTCCAAACGGCAGCGTCGGCGTAGGCGGCGAGCGGCTGCGACCAATAGCCGGAATTGGCATTGAGCCAGGGCTCGTACTGGTCGTTCTCCAGCATGAATTGCAGGAAGGCCTTCGCCGCGTTGGGGTACTGGCTGTGCTTGAACAGCATGGCGTTCAAGGTCAAGCCGGCCATCGGCGAGACCTTGGCGAGGCCCTTCGGCAGCAGCTGGTGCTCGCTGTCGTCGGCGATCGCCTTGGTCGCCGGATCGTTCTTCAGCGAGAAGTACAGCGAGACGCCGTTGGCGGTCAGCGAGATCTCCTGCGAAGAATACGCCCGGTTGTTGCTGACGTCGTTCCACGACGTCGTGCCGGCGATGAAGGTCGGGTAGATTTGCTTGACCCAGTTCAGCGCGGCGATGGTCTCCTTGCTGTTGATGACGACGTTGCCTTCCTCATCGAGCAGGGAGGCGTTGTGGGACCACAGCGCCCAGTTCGCAAAGCCGTTGCCGTCACCCTTGGCGTTGCCGAGCGCGAAGCCGGCCGGCTTGCCGGCCTTCTGCAGCTTCTGGCAGAGATCGAGGATGCCGGCGTGATCTTCCGGCACCTTGTCGAAGCCGACGGATTGCAGGATCGACTTACGGTAGATCAGCGGACCCGCGGTGGCGCCGAATGGCAATCCGATCCAGGCCTCGCTCTTGTTCTTCTTGCCGTAGCGCTGCGCCAGCGGCAGCCAGCCGCCATAGCGCTTGCCGATGTAATCGGCGACGTCGGTCAGCTCGATCAACTTGTCGATGTAGATGTGCGGTGCATCGGAGAAGCCGATGATGATGTCGGGGCCCGCGCCCGAATTGGCGGTCACCGCGGTCTGCTGGTTGATGTCCTCCCAGCCGACGAAGTCGACCTTGACCTCGACCCCCGTCTCCTTGGTGAACTTTGCTGCGTTGGCGCGGAACACGTCTTCGTCGGCCTGGACGAAGCGAACCGGGCGCAGCATGCGCAGGGATGCGCCCTTCTCGATCTCGCGCTTGGGCGCCGCCACGTCGGCGGCCTTGATCGTCGACGATGTTGTTTGCGCCGCAGCACCAGTGGCAGCGAGGGTTGCAGCGGACAGGCCCAGCGCCAAGGCATCACGACGTGTGATGTCGTTCCTCATCAGTTCCTCCCTATGTGCTCCCTTCCCGGCGTTGATCGCCGGTGAAGGGTCGTCTCGGTCGTTGGCGCCTTGCGCCGGCCGCCTAGCTGTTCGGCCCGCGATCCATGCTGACGGGTTGCCAGCGGCGGAGCGCGGTCGTTTGCAGCACCGACGGATTGACGCAGCTTACCGGCCACATGCCCTGCAGCACCAGTGACAATTCGTAGCCCACCCGGCGCTTGCGCGCTTCGTCGAACCGTGCCGAGGCCGATGCGACGTGGGCGGTCAGGGTCACGTTCTCCATGCCGAGCAGGGGATTGTTGTGGGAGGGCGGCTCCTTCTCCAGCACGTCGAGGGCGGCGTGCGCGATCCAGCCCTCCTGCAGCGCCTTGATCAGGCTCTCCTCGTCCACCGTGGCGCCGCGGCCGGTGTTGATGAAGATCGAGCCCTTCTTCATCTGCCGGAAGTGCTTCTCGGTCAGCATGTGATGCACCTCGGGCCGCGCGGGGGCGTGCATCGAGACGAAGTCGGATTGCGACAGCACCTCGTTCAGCGTCGCCGGGATCACGCCGTGGTCCCACATCAGCGTTTCCTGGATGAAGGGATCGTAGGCCATCATGCGCAGGCCGAACGGCGCCGCGCGCTTCGCAACTGCACGCGCGACGCGGCCGAACGAGACGAAGCCGAGCGTCTGGCCCATCAGCCTGGGGATCTTGAGCAGCGCGGGCCGCCCCTCGGCCCAGCGGCCGTCGCGCACCATGCGGTCCTGCTCGACCAGACGGCGGAAGCCCGCGAGCAGCAGCATCATGGCGTGGTCGGCGACCTCCTCGATGAAGGTGTCGGGGATGTTGGTCACCGGAATTCCGCGCGCGGTGGCGGCCTTGACGTCGACGCTGTCGACACCAACCGAGCCGAGCGTGATGACCTTGCAGCTCTCGAGCGCGTCGATGATGGTCTTGGTGATCGGGATGCCCTTGGCGTAGATGGCGTCGGCGTTCTTCGCGGCGGCGATGAACTCGGCCTCGTTGGCGGGGGCTTCGATGATCTCGGCATCGATCGGATCGAGCGCCTCGCGCTCGTAGGAATAATCGCTCCCTGCGACCGTGAAGCTCGCGCCCTTCGGCGTCACCACCCTGTATTTCGGCATTTCCTGCTCCCGATTTGGTTTGTCGGTTCTTGTTGCGGGCCCGGTCTTCGCGGCGGGCCTCTGCGTCCTTTTACGCGAAATCGAGGTGATGGCGTACAATTCCCGGTTGTCCGCTTCGAGATAAATCGCCGGTTTTGGCGGCTGCGTCCGGGCTTCTACGGAGGCACGTAAGGAACTTGCTAAGGGGTCGCCTACTAAAAGTTGATTCAAATCAAGCAAGTCTGCGGTGCGTCCGCACCACCCGAGGAGCCCATCGTGAAGTTGAGCAATCTGAAGATCGCCCCCAAGCTGGGCATCCTTGTCGGCGTCACCCTGTTCGGCCTCTGCATCTCAGGAGTCCTCGCCGGCTACCTGATGAAGCAGGAGATGGTGAATGCGCGCATCGACCAGGCCAAGGCGATCGTGGAGTTGGCGCGCAACTACGCGGCTGCGCTGAAGAAGCGCGTCGATGCCGGCGAGATGACGAAGGACGCGGCCATGGCCGAGCTTCGCCGCTACGGCAATTCGATGACCTACGACAACGGTTCGGGCTACCTGTTCGGCACATCCTATGACGGCATCACGCAGCTTGCGCCCGATCCGAAGACGATCGGTGCCAACCGCATGGATGTCGTGACCAACGGCCGCAAGCTGTCGGTCGAGCTGATGGATGGCGTCAAGGCCAATGGTTCGATCCTGCTGTACTATGAATATGTGAAGCCCGGCCAGGAGAAGCCGATCCGCAAGATCGGCTACGCGGTGGCGGTGCCCGGCTTCGACATGTATCTCGGTACGGGCGCCTATCTCGACGACATCGACGCCAAGATGGGCCCGGTCTACTGGATGCTTGGCCTCGCCATGCTCGGCATTCTGATCGTCGCCGGCGGCGTCGCCTGGATGATCGGCCGCGGCATCAGCCGCCCGCTGGCGCTGCTCGGCGGTCGCATGAAGGACCTTGCCGACGGCAAGCTCGATGGCGACATTCCCGGCGTCGGCCGGGGCGACGAGGTCGGCGCGATGGCCGCCACGGTGCAGATCTTCAAGGACAATGCGGTTCGCATCCGCGAGCTCGAGCAGACGGAAGCGGCTGCGCAGCAGCGCGCAGCGGCGGAACGTCGCCACGCCATGGAAGAGCTCGCCAACGACTTCGAGCGCAGCGTCAACGGCATCGTCCGCTCGGTCTCTTCGGCCGCGGCCGGCATGCAGACCACGGCGCAGTCGATGACCGCGACCGCGAGCGATGCCTCCTCGCGTGCCGCAACGGTCGGCGCGGCCTCGCAAAAGGCCTCCGGCAATGTCGGCACGGTTGCGGCGGCCGCCGAAGAGCTGTCGAGCTCGGTTGCGGAAATCTCCCGCCAGGTCACGCGGTCGACCGAAGTGGCGAGCCGCGCGGTCAACGACGCCGAGCGCACCAATTCCACGGTTCAGGAACTCTCCACCGGCGCCGAGAAGATCGGCGAGGTCGTCAAGCTGATCCACTCGATCGCGGCGCAGACCAACCTGCTTGCGCTCAACGCCACCATCGAAGCGGCCCGCGCCGGCGAGTCCGGCCGCGGCTTTGCCGTCGTCGCCTCCGAGGTCAAGGCGCTGGCCAACCAGACCGCCAAGGCGACCGAGGAAATCTCCGCACAGGTCGCGGCGATGCAGACCTCGACCAGCGATGCCGTTGCGGCCATCGCCGGTATCACCCAGACGATCGCTGAGATGAGCGAGATCACCGCCGGAATCTCCTCGTCGATCGAGCAGCAGGGCGAAGCGACCCGCGAGATCGCTCGTAACATTCAGTCGGTTGCGGCCGGATCGAACGAGATCAACGCCAATATCGGCAGCGTCACCTCGGCCGCGGAAGCGACCGGCACGGCGGCAACCGACGTGCTCACCAACGCCCGCGAGCTGGACAGCCAGTCCGGCGCGCTGCGCGGCGCCGTCGACAACTTCCTCGCCAAGGTGCGCGCGGCGTAGCTACAAGCGGGAAACGCGTGGGGTGGGCAAAGGCGCGCAAGCGCCGTGCCCACCTTCTCTTTTTGAATTCGTCGAAATGTCGGTGGGCACGCTACGCTTTGCCCACCCTCCGAGACCGTCTACTGTTTCTCGATCTTCGCGTTCGTGATCAGCTTCTCCCACAGCACCAGCTGCTCGTTCACGAAGGTGCCGAGCTGCTCCGGCGTGCCCGAAAATGCGTCCATGCCGAGGGTGGCGAGCTGGGCCTTGATCTCGGGCTTCTCGACGATCTTCCTGATCTCGGCATTGAGCCGCGTCACGATCTCCTTGGGCAGGCCGGCCGGGCCGAAATAGCCCTGCCATGACGAGATGTCGAAGTCAGGCACGCCGGCTTCCTGCATCGAGGGCAGATGCGGCACCAGCGGCGAGCGCTCCTTGGTGGTGACGGCGAGCGCGCGCAGCGCGTTGCCGTTGACGTGGGGAAGGCCGGTCAGGATGTCGACGAACATCATCGACACGCGCCCGCCCATGACGTCGTTGAGCGCCGGCGGCGAGCTCTTGTAGGGCACGTGCAGCAGGTCGAGGCCGGCATTGTGCGCAAAGGTCGCACCCGACACGATCGCCGAGGACGAGCCCGAGGCGTAGCTCAGCTTGCCGGGATTGGCTTTGCCATAGGCGACGAGCTCGGCCACGGTCTTGGCCGGCACTTCCGGATTGACGACCAGCATGAAGGGCAGGTCGCCGGTGCGCGCGATCGGCGTGAAGTCCTTGACCGGATCGTAAGTGAGGCTCTTGAGCAGATAGGGATTGGCCGAATGCGTCGTGTTGGTGGTCACCAGCAGCGTGTAGCCGTCGGGGGCGGCCTTCGCGACATAGCTTGCGGCGAGCATGCCGTTGGCGCCGGCCTTGTTCTCGATGACGATGCCGACGCCGAGCGCCTGCGACAGATGCTGCGAGATCAGCCGGGTGGTGGTGTCGGTGCCGCTGCCGGCCGCGAACGGCAGCACCAGCGTGATGTTGCGGCTCGGCCAGGTATCGGCTTGCGCAGTGGATGCGGCGGCGAGGCACAATGCGGCCGCACCGGCGGTCCGCAGGTTTCGAATCAGCCCTGAAATCATCTTGAGACATTCCCTCTTTTTCGTTGGCGGGGAACCTAGCGTCTCTTCATTGAAATCGGAAGACGGGAGTTTATCGACCGCTCTCGTGCCCCGGACGCAGCGCATCGCTTGCGCGCTGCGTCTTGTCCGGGACACAGCACGCAGCGTCCGTCCTGCGGAATTACTTCACCGCCGAACCTTGGCGCGAGGCGGTCACGACGCCGGCGAGCACCAGCGCATAGCCGATCAGGTGAAACGGCTGCAGCTTCTCGCCGAGCAGCAGGATCGCCATCGCCGAGCCGAACACGGGCACCAGATGGAAGAAGGGCGCGGCTCGGTTCGGCCCGATCAGCGCCACGCCGCGGTTGAAGAACAGATAGGCCAGCGTCGAGGGAAAGATCAGGATGTAGCCCAGCGTCGCCAGCGTCATCGCATCGAATTGCAGGACGCGGCCGCTTGCTGCCTCCCAGATCGCCGCGGGGATCAGCATCGTCGCGCCGCAGCAGGTGGTGAAGGACAGGAAGGACAGCTGATGGATCTTGGGTCGGCGCGGGATGAAGGCGGAGTAGATCCCGAAAGCCACCAGCGAGGAGGCGAACATGATGTCGCCCCTGTTGAAGCTGATGCTCGCAAGCGCCGCGAGATCGCCGCGCAGGATGATGATCAGCACGCCGAGAAGCGAGATCGCGATGCCGGCGAACTGCGCACCCGTCAGCCGCACGCCGAACAGCACCAGCGACCACAGCGCCACGAACAGCGGACCTGCCGACTGGATCAGCAGCGCGTTCAGCGCCTCCGTGTACTGCATCGCCCAATACGAGATCGCGTTGTTGAAGGCGAAGCCCACCAGCGACAGGAACAGCATCAAGGGCAGGCTGCTCCGCAAGGCGGGCCAGTCGCGCTTCAGATGCGGCCAGGCGAACGGCAGCAGGATCAGGAATACGCCGAACCAGCGGATCGTGGTCACCGTCAGCGGCGGCACATGGGCGCCGACATGGCGCGCGAGCACGATGTTGCCGGCCCAGAACAGCGAGCTCAGGCTGAGCAGCAGATAAGGCTGGTTGTTGAGCCAACTGGCCGGATTGGAGGCCGGTGGCACGGGCGAAGCAATCGTCATTGGCGTCGGATGGGAGCTTGCGCCGGATCGGCGTCGTGGCACAAGTCACGCGGTCGCAATGCTACAATGCAGGCAAGCCCCGAGGAGGTGCCTTTGGCGGTCAATATGTTGAACATCGCGGGCCTGGAGCGGCTCGATCTGCAGTCGCCGGTGGTGATGCTGAACCTGATGCGTTTCCACGCGCGCTCGCGCGACGGCGACGGGTCTGGCTGGGACGCCTATTTGCGCTACAGCGCCATCACCGTGCCGATGATCAAGGCTCGCGGCGGCACGCTGCTCTGGACCGGCGAGGCCAGGACCGTCGCGCTCGGACCGCACGCCGGCAATGACTGGGACTTCGTCGCGCTGGTCCATTATCCGACGGTCGCGGCCTTCTTGGACATGATGACGTCGGAAGCCTACGAGACGCAGGCCGACCCGCACCGCCTCAACGGCTGCGCCGAGCATGTGATCATCGCGACCAGCGAGGCCTACAGCAAGTTCAGGACGACGTAGAAAACCAATCGCGCGGCGCGCTTCTTCCCTCCGCGGAGACAACCCCTCATCCGGCGCTTCGCGCCACCTTCTCTCACAAGAGAGAAGGAAGATTTACGTCGCCTGCTTCCGCGACGCCGCGAACACGCCCGACAGCACCAGCGCAAAGCCGATGAAGTGGAACGCCTGCGGGTGCTCGCCCAGGAATGCCATTGCCATGATCGAGCCGAACACCGGCACGACGTGGAAGAACGGCGCGGCGCGGTTGGCACCGATCAGGCGCACGCCGCGATTGAAGCAGAGATAGGCGAGCGTCGAGGGGAACACCGCGACGTAGAACAGGGTGAGCAGGTTCGGCGCATCCAGCTTCATCACCGGACGCGCGTAGAGCTCCCAGATCTCCAGCGGAACGAGGCATGCGGCGCCGGCCCCGAAGGTGAAGGCAAGGAACGACAGGCCGTGCATCGCCGGCCGCTTCAGGCTCAGCACCGAATAGAGCGCGAAGATCAGGAGCGCGAGCAGGAAGATGAGATCGCCCTTGTTGAACTCGATGTTCGACAGGGTGGTGAAGTCGCCATGCAGGAGGATGGTCAGCACGCCGCACATCGACAGCAGCACGCCGAAGGCCTGCGCTGCGGTGAGGCGGATGCCGAGAATGACCAGCGACCACAGCGCCACCAGCAGCGGCGCGGCCGACTGCAGCAGCAGCGTGTTGAGGGCCTGTGTATGCTCCAGCGCCCAATATTGCAGCGTGTTGAAGGCGCCGATGCCGGTGACCGAGAGCGTGACCATCAGGCCGAGCTGGCCGCGGATCGCGGGCCAGTCCCGGGCAAGATGTTTCCAGGCGAACGGCAGCACCAGCAGGAAGGCGAACAACCAGCGCAGGAACGACAGCGTGACCGGCGGGATATGGCCGGCGGCCAGCCGCCCGACGATGGCGTTGCCGGCCCAGCACAGCGCGGTGATGCTGAGCAGCAGATAGGGCTGGTTGGCGATCCAGTGATGGCCCGATGATTCGGAGCCCGTGCTCTGGCCGGTGGCGGACATTGTGATTGTTTTGGCCCCGCGTCATGCGCGCCAGGCCCCGGCCCGCCGAGGTCGGGCCGGTTGATCGCCCGGCGCTGTCCAAAGACACGGAAATCGGGGCTGCATCAACGGGGGGCGGACGCATCGCGACCATGCAGCGGCCGAAATCGTTCTCACGCTTTGGTCGAAGCTTGTCCAGCCGCTCTGGAAGGTTTCTGGATTTTCCGGGGATATCAAAGGCTTAAAGTGTGTCTTGAGTCTCGAAAAAGCCCCGTTCTTGCTTGCCTAGAGCGGCTGCTTCCTTTATCCGGTTGGCTGCCTTGCGCGCGAACGGCTCCCGGCCGTCAGCTGGGCTGGCGCATCTAAAATCTTCGAAGGATTACCCGCGAATGGCCAATGTTGTCGTCGTCGGCGCCCAGTGGGGCGACGAAGGGAAGGGCAAGATCGTCGACTGGTTGTCGGAGCAGGCGGACATCGTCGTCCGCTTCCAGGGCGGCCATAACGCCGGCCATACCCTGGTGATCAACGGCAAGACCTACAAGCTCGCGCTGTTGCCCTCGGGCGTGCTGCGCGACCAGAAGCTGTCGGTGATCGGCAACGGCGTGGTGTTCGATCCGCAGGCCTTTCTCGACGAGGTCACCAAGCTGAAGTCGCAGGGCGTCGCCATCAGCCCGGAGAACCTGCGTGTCGCCGAGAACGTCACGCTGATCCTGCCGCTGCACCGCGAGCTCGACGCGCACCGCGAATCCGCCAGCGCCGCGACCGCGATCGGCACCACCCGCCGCGGCATCGGCCCGGCCTACGAGGACAAGGTCGGCCGCCGTGCCATCCGCCTGATGGACCTCGCCGACCTCGACACCCTCCCGCACAAGATCGACCGCCTGCTTGCCCACCACAACGCGCTGCGCCGCGGTCTCGGCCTGCCGGAGTTCGACGGCAAGCAGATCCTGAAGGAACTGAGCGCACTGGCACCTCAGCTGCTGCCCTACGCCGAGACGGTGTGGCGGCTGCTCGACATCAAGCGCCGCGAAGGCAAGCGCATGCTGTTCGAGGGCGCGCAGGGCGCGCTGCTCGACGTCGACCACGGCACCTATCCCTACGTCACCTCGTCCAACACGGTGGCGGCGCAGGCCGCGACCGGCTCGGGCCTCGGCCCCGGCGCGGTCGGCTATGTGCTCGGCCTGTGCAAGGCCTACACCACCCGCGTCGGCCAGGGCCCGTTCCCGACCGAGCAGGACAACGACGTCGGTCGCAAGATCGGCGAGCGCGGCCGCGAGTTCGGCACCAACACCGGCCGTCCCCGCCGCTGCGGCTGGTTCGACGCGGTGCTGGTCCGTCAGGCGGTCCGCACCTGCGGCATCAACGGCCTCGCGCTGACCAAGCTCGACATCCTCGACGGTTTCGACACGATCGAGGTCTGCACCGGCTACAGGCTCGACGGCAAGGAGATCGACCATTTCCCGGCCGGTGAGGGCGCCCAGGCCCGGGTCGAGCCGATCTACGAGACCATCGAAGGCTGGAAGGAGCCGACCGCCAGTGCGCGGTCCTGGGCCGACCTGCCCGCCCAGGCCATCAAATATGTCCGGCGGATCGAGGAATTGGTGGGGTGCCCGGTCGCACTGCTTTCCACCAGCCCCGAACGCGAAGATACTATCCTCGTGCAAAACCCGTTTGAGGCTTAACGATCTCTTACCAGGACGCGCGTATAGTTGAGTTGAAATGGCTGATTACTATCCGCTGATCGCCCGCGCTATTGCCGCCCTGGACCCCAACGCTCCCGGCGAAAGCCGTCGCGCGCTCTATGAGCGGGCGCGCACGGCTCTGATCGCGCAGCTGCGCAGCGTGCAGCCGCCGCTCTCCGAATCCGAGATCACCCGCGAAAGGTTGTCGCTGGAGGAGGCCGTCCGCAAGGTCGAATCCGAGGCGGCCCAGCGCGCCCGCGAGGCCTCGCGCCCCGGTGGCGGCGGCGGACGCAGCGGCGGCGATGCGTTTCGCCGCGCCAGCACCCGGGCTGCCGAGGGCAACGCGGCCGCAGCCGCGCCGGCTCCGCCGCGCACGCGTCCGG
>NZ_LFJB01000019.1:0-39372 GCF_006658625.1 Bradyrhizobium sp. UNPF46 | reverse complement strand
ACGCATCCCCAGCCTCCGAGATCCAATGCAAATCAGTGAATCACGAAACTCCGACAAAAACGATAGTTTTTCAGCAGACTGCTAGACGCGACAACGCGCTTCATTCTCTTTGGCGGCGGAGCTGGTGGCGGCAAGACCTGGCTCTACTGCGAATGGCTCCTCACCCAGTGCTATCTATTCCCGGGCTCTCGTTGGTTCATCGGCCGCAATGAACTGAAGCGTCTGATGCAATCGACATACGTGACTTGGTGTAAGGTATGCGCCTTCCACGGCATCCCCAAGTCGCACTGGACTCTCGATGGCAAGTACAACGTCATTCGCTTCAAGAATGGCAGCACGATCGATCTCCTCGACGTGGCTTTCAAACCAACCGATCCCGACTATGACCGCTTTGGCTCGACAGAGTACAACGGAGGTTTCGGGGAGGAGGTGTCGGAATGGCATTTCAAAGCATTCGACGTCCTCAAGTCGCGCATAGGGCGTCACAAGCTTGAGCGCGATGGCGTCGACATTACGCCGCCTCCTAAGTTCGGTCTCTCCTGCAACCCGTCGAAGCGCTGGCCTTATCGCGTGTTCTACAAGCCCTGGAAGGAGGGGACGCTGCCTGAGCAGTACGCGTTCATCCAGGCGCTCTACAGCGATAACCCGCACACCGCTGAGGAGTACGGCAAACAGCTTGAGGAGATCAGCGACCGTGCACTGAAGCAACGGCTAAAGGAAGGCAATTGGGACCACGACGAAGAAGCCGGCATGCTTATGCGCCACGACAACATCCGCGACATCTTCACCAACACTATTGTGAAGTCGGGAGAAAAGTACCTCATCGTCGATGTTGCGCGGTACGGCCGGGACAACACGGTCTTCAATTTCTTCGACGGTCTAGAAAGCTACAAGCGGGAACGCTATTCGGAGCAGGGCACCGACAAGACCATTCAGCTTATTCGAGATGCCGCGGCTGCCGAGCGCATTCCCTATTCGCATATCCTCATCGACGAGGATGGCGTAGGGGGAGGGGTGGTTGACCAGCTTACTGGCGTGAAGGGCTTTGTAGCGGCCTCTACGCCCATTCCTACGCGCACCATGCTCAGGCGCCAGATGCTTCCTACGCCGAACCTCACGATCGAGGGGAAGCGCCAGATAGCGGCGTTCCAGCACCTCAAGGCTCAATGCGCGTTCAAGCTAGCGGAACTGGTTGAGACGCACCGCCTGGCCGCCAAGCCGCTCGGGGACGAGGACGAGATTACTGACGATCTCACGCAGATAAAGCAGAGAGACATGGAGAAGGACGGCAAGCTAAAAATCGTGCCGAAGGATGAAGTGAGAGAGGCCTTGGGTCGATCGCCGGACACAGGCGACACGTTCATCATGCGCATGTACTTCGAGCTGCTGAAGGACGCCGCAGGGCAGAAGAACGCGCCATACGAGCGGTCGGTGCGGGAGATGAATCGTAGAGCGCCGATGCGGCAGGTGCGGCAGAGAGGGGTGTAACCCTACCAAAAGATGAGCCCGTATTTATGTATCAGGGATATAACTCCGAGTGGCCCAAAAAATAGGAGAGCGTCTCTATCCTGATTGGGTTCTACTGTAAATTCGCCCAATTCTGCCACGTAGCTTCCACCTGCCCACGACGGCGTCGAAAAATAAACGTTCAGGCACAGAGATAGAGTAATTGGCGTATTACCCATCAATATTTCATGAGCCTCACCACGCTCTCTTTTTCCGTCTTTCCTGTAGAGATAGTAGCCATCATTCGTTATCGAAACGACCTGTCGCAAGACATCTTTCTCTTTTAGTACTGCGGCATTGAAGCTGGTGCCGAAGCTAGCTCTCTCTGCGTTCGGATCCTCGCACGATCTCGAATACTGCTTCTTTGCTACCCAGAAGCTCACCGTCTCGATAACAGCCGCTCTATTTCCGTCATTGACTATTGTCACGCTAGCTTTGTCCGACAGTGCCAGCCGCTTAGAGCCATCGGGCTCCAATTTTACGTAGAACTGAGTTTTCATTATTAGCCGAAGATTGTCTTCGGCCCTCAAGACGTTGAAGAAGAATGTGAACACCGAAATCACAAACGCGGTCCACGCAATTACGTTGCTTGAACCGCCACTCATTTTGGCGTCCTTCCCTGTCTCTGTCTCCGACATGACCGCCTTATCCCCCTTGACAGCCACAGATTGCACTGGGGGTGGGGTATACTGCAAGCATGAAAGCGCTCTACGCAGCAATCGATGACCACATAAAGAGCTATCAGCAAGGGACCATCACCATCTCGGAAGACATCGAGTTTTCGATGTACAACACGGTGCGACAGATAACGCACTACATCCTCTCCAAGTATTTCAAGAGCGAACAGGGTCGATTCCGCAACATTGGCAACGCCATCGTTGACCTCGAATGGCGCGCGAAGAACATCGATCGTAAATCCATTGAGGCGCACGCGGTTGATGGCGACCACCTGTTCTCGCTCATCGTCAACAAAGAGCTTCAGCAGTGGATGAAGACAAACAACTTCGGCAAGACCATCGACGACTATCAACGCAAGAAGTCGGAGTACGGCTCAGTAATGCTCAAGAAGACCGAGACCGCAGACGAGCTGCTTATCCAACCCGTGCAATGGGAAAGCACAGTTGTCGACCCAGAGGACATTAAGGGCGGCCTTAAGCTCGAAACGAGCTACTTAACGCCCCTAGATCTAAAAAAGAAAGCTGCCGTCTGGACAGAAGAGTACGAAGGCGAATTGGCGATTGATGCGGCCATAACAGCCGCCAAGAAAAGCAGGGCTGCAAAGGACGGGCGTCGTATCGAGGTCTTGGATATCGAAGGGGAGTTTGAATACTGCGATATCTACCCTGACGAGGAGAGCAGCAACGACGAGATTGCTCTTTACAACATCATCGTCGCCGTGGTCTCCGGCAAGAAGTACTGCCTCTACAAGAAGAAGCTAAAGGGGAGTCGCTTCAAACACGATGCACGCAAGCAGGTCGAAGGCCGCGACATGGGCTTAGGCGTCTGGGAGGAGTGCTTCGAAGCGCAGATAGCTACCAACGAAAATGTCCTTGATGAACGCGAGGCGATGTCACTAGGTGGCAAGGTCGTCATCACAACGAACAAAAAGAATCTGCCGACGGGCATGGCACTTATGAACGGTGAAGTCATCGACCTTGATGCAGACGAGTTCTTCAAACCAGTGTCCCTCGCCCCCACAACTCTTCCGCAGTATCAGAACATAATCGATGCGTGGTTCGTAAACACCCAGCGCGATCAGTCGGCCTATCCCGGTATGACCGGCGAAGAGCCCAAGGCCAGCACGCCGGCACTCTCGCTCCAGCTACAGGCCGCCCAAGGCGCTTCGATTTTCAATAAGCGTCGCGACCAGGACGCCTTCTTTCTCCTAGAGGTGATCGAAGAATGGGTGTTGCCGTTCGTCGTGAAGCGAATCAACAAGGGGCATACGCTTACTGCCGCTTATTCGCCTCGGGAGCTGGCGATGCTCGATGAAGCAATCAGGAATGCCCACGTCACTCCAAAGGTGGTCAATGACGTTCTTGCAGGAACTCTCGTAACGCCTGATATGCACGCCGCCTACCACGCCGAAGTCGATGCAATGCATGGCAAGGCCGGTAACAAGCGGACGATCTATATTCCAGACGGGTTTATCACGCTCAAGAAGATCGATGAGAAGGTTCGGTTCGACATCACCGACGAAATGGCGGATGACCAGCGGCGCCTCAATGCACTTGCCACGACGCTTGGCGCACTCGACCCAGCAGATCCTCAGCGCGCAGCGATCATCGAGGAAATGATGGAGGTTTCAGGGATTTCAGCCGCGACGTTCCCAATCTCTTCGGGTGGCGCAAAAACTCCTACGACTTCAACGCCAACCAACACGCGTACCCAACAAGTTCTCCCTGAGGGTCAAAAGGCATGAACCACCTCAAGGCATTCTTTCAAGACAAGGAGGCTCAGAAGGAGTGGGCCGACTTTATCATGGCGCAATTGAACGAGGAGGCGCTGCTGCGCGTCTATGCCGGGAAGGACACGGGAGATTTGAAAGAGGCGCGGAACGTCATTTCGAAGTCCTTCAAGAAGCTCAATGAGCTATTCACACCAAAAACGAACCCGCGCCGGCGACAACGTGCGGTGTGAGGTACAATAAAGGTCGGATTATTAGCAGTTAGATTTTACAAACGCATGCTTACAAAACATCTCAACGGCACGCAGGTCGGTTCAGGAACACAGATCGACTTCACTGCTATAGGAATGACTGCGACCGACGACGGTAGCAAGACGACATATGACTTGTCGCCGCTCATTCAGGTTGCGCGCGTAACCGTAACGAACGCGCAGATCAAGGCGCTTCGAGCGACACCGAAGACTCTCGTCGCAGCACCGGGCACCGGCAAGGTTCTTGAGTTCGTCTCTGCCGTTATAAAGAACAACGGAGGTACAAACGCGCTCACCGAATCTGCCGATAACATGGCTGTCAAGTACACCGACGGCTCGGGTGTTGCAGTCTCGCAGACGATAGAATGCACGGGTTTCATCGATCAGACGGCTGCGACTATCACAGCCGCATTGCCTTGCATCGACCCTATCGTTGCGTACGCTTCTGGTGCGAACAAGGCACTTGTTTTGCACAACACCGGAGACGGAGAATGGGGCGGCAATGCCGCAGCTGACGTCACACTGACCATTGACGTCGCTTATCGTGTCCACACCATCTAGGCTTGACCCTTGTGGAGCGTGATACAATCCAATTATTAGGTTCTCATACCTCTAAAAATGACCATAGAAAATCCTGACGAGTCGGAAGTCATCGAAACACCGACACCGGTTGAGCCCGAGAGTCCTGAAAATGACGACGAGCTTGACCCCGAGGTAGCACCGGTACCTCCCGAAAATGAAACACCGGAGCAGTTGAAGTCGCGACTTGCCGAGACCGAAGAGCGCAACCGCAAACTTTGGGCTCGTCTCCAACGGGAGAAGACCAAAGGCAAGCCAGCGACACCGGCAGTACCAGCACCAAAACCTGCTGAGCCTGCAAAACCCGCTTCCCTAACCCGCGACGAGGCAATCCTTATCGCAAAGGGATTCTCTGAAGAAGAGCTTGAGAAGGCAAAGAAGATAGCGGAGGTTGAGAATATCCCGCTTACCGAAGTGCCGACTAACGATCTCTTTATCACCTGGAAGACCAAGCGCGAAGCCGAGAAGAAGGAGCAAGACGCTCAGCTCGGTGTAGGGCGAGGGGCGCGCAGAACTGTCAAAAGGACGTTCAGCACCCCAGGTCTCTCGGACAGCGAACACAAAGAGATGTTCAAAGAGAAGATTGGGAGGTAGCGCATCAATCCGTTGAGTGATGCCGGGCACTATTCGCTCACTTCACTTACATGGCATTTCCTACAGACACATTCACAGCGGCAGACCTTGCCGAATTGATTCCAGAGGTGTGGGGAACAAAGATCAACGACTTCTATCGTGCCAAGCTCAAAATGGCGATGTTCTTCACGAACCGCTCCGATGAGTTGGCCGAAGGAGCCGATGCTCTCTACACCCCGAACCTCACCGAAATGTCGGCCAATGCCAAGACGAACGGCACTGCCGTCACCCTGAATTCCCCGACCGAAACGAAGCAGACACTCACTGTTGACCAGTGGTTCGAAGTTTCGTTCATGATCGAGGACCCACAGGCGGTGCAGGTCAAGAATTCCTACAACACGCAACAGCGCTACATCAAGAACGCCGCCTTTACGGCCGCGAAAAAGCTCGAAGTGGCCGTTGCTTCAAAGTTCAATGGCTTCTCGGCATCCGTCGGTTCAACAGGCGTCGCAATCACCGACCTTGTGGTCCGCACGGCCATCTCAACCCTCGAAGGCGTCAATGGCGACTTTGAAGAGGCCGCATGGTTCTTGCACACGACCACGGTCTGGCGCGACCTCATGTCCATCGACCGTTTTGCACTCAAACTGAACACAGCTGGCTCGGACCCGGTGGTCAAAGGTGCAATCGGGGAGATTTACGGTCGTCCTCTGATAACCTCGACCCTTATCCAAAAAATCAACACCAACACAGACTACTCAGGTGCATTGGCTGTACCAGACGCTATCCATTGGGCCACCGCTCCACTTCCGGGGCAACGTGACGCGATGGGCGTTCGCTTCCAGTCCAACTACATCCCTGAATATCTCGGAACGCTTAGCACGGCAGACATCCTTTACGGGGTGACTGAGAACCGTGACGCAGGCGGAGTCGAGATTGTCTCGAAGGTGTAGGTTTGTTTCTCCTGGCCCCCGGACGCCAGTTCCAGCGGGGCCAGGATGAACTGGCAATAAACTCAACACCTATGTCAAACACCAAAATGAAAGTAGTGATCGGAGCAACGTTCAGGCGTGAAGCCGTTCTCATAGATCCGAACATCAACGCGGCCGAGCCGACGTTCAACGCCGAAAATCCCGGTCCGGTGAGAGAAGAACCTAACAACATAATCGCTACCGGCGAAACCAGCCGAGGCATCCTCCGAAGAATCTATGACCGATAAATTTCAACGTGTTATCCCTATAGACGACGCGCAGCTTCGTCAGTGGGTAGAAGAAAAAGGCGCCCTTGTAGAAAAAGGCCGCGGCTTCGCCCGAGAGATGGAAGAACTCGCAAAACAGCACGAACGCGCGCTAGAAGCGATGACCGAACTTACGACGAAAATCACCGCTTTGAAGCGCAACATCTTCCGTCGTGTTGAGAAGAAGACGAAGGACCTACTCACCGAGTTCGAAATCCCTGTCACGACGGAGATACGTGATGGACAACTCGTCTTGCTCGCAACCGATGCTCTAGCGGAGTTTCAGGATACCTTCAAAAGATTCGACAAGTGGCATGAGCCTGTTCCGAGAAGGGAAAAGAAATTAGAAGATAACTCGTAGAACCTATGCAAGTAGCAGAAGCATTTATCCTCGACGCAAATGGCAATCCGGTCTCGTACAACGGCCATCTCGTCACCAAGAAATCCCTCGCCTACACCGGCGCAGCGCATCTAGGCGCCCAAGACGCAACCACGCTCTTCACCGTAACTGGAGACGTGATTGTTGCAATTTTTGCCGTATGTACCGAAGACCTGGCGGGCGCGAGCGCAACCCTTGAAGTCGGCATAGCTGGCAATACCGCTGCCCTCATCGCCCAGACAGTCGGCACGACAATTGACCTGGGGGAGATATGGACGGGTACGAACCCGCCGACGGTAGCCTCAATGCCCGCCGATAAGATCCTCACCAATGGCACGGATATCATCCAGACAATCGCAACGGCGAACGTCACAGACGGAGAGCTGACCTACTATTGCCTCTGGGTGCCTCTTACAGCGGGTGCCTCGGTGGTGGCCGCCTAGACCGATATGCAATTCAACGACACCACGTCCAAAAGCGGCCTCATCCAAGAGTACGAGTTTTGGATTGGTGTCCCGGATGGAGCAATCTCAGGCAATACGACCCTCTTAAAGATGGTCACGCGCCTCATGAATGTCCGGTATGCAAAGGTCCTTGCCCGTCTGCAATTGCTCACGGGCAAGGACGGAGCGGAAGACACAAACTACAGCTCGCAGCAGTTCTCCTACTTCGATATCGCAAGCGGGACAGGGAACTATCAGTTCCTCACCGACCAAGCTGGGAACACGATCACTGACATTACAGGAGTGCTGATACTTCCCTCATCCACTTCGACCGAGTACACCTCTTTGAAAAAGCTCACGCTCGATATTGTCGATGCGCAGCTCATCATGTCTCCGAACCCGTCTCGTGTCGGCATACCATCGGGCTTTATCGAAAAGAACAACACGGTCTTCTTCGATTACGTACCGAACTACAGTGCATCCAACGGCGGCAAGTTGTTCTATCGCCTCGTGCCGTCCTATTTCACTTCTTCCGATACGACGAAAGCCCCCGGTTTCACCGAGGCGTACCACCGAATCCTAGCGATGGGCGCGGCATTCGACTGGCTATCCGTCAACAAACCCAACGACACGTCTACTCTCGCCAATATCTCGGGACAGCTCACTCAGGACATGCGCGACCTCGAACGCTTTACGGTCATGAAGAACCCGACGCGCAAACGTCTTACGGGCCTACAAAGACGCGCAATCTAGCTATGGCAACGCTCACGAACACGTCGAAAAATGCAGGCTCACTCAGCCCTGTTTCCAAGCCGCTCATGGGCGGGCAAGTATTTTACGCATGGCTCTTCTGGTTCACCATCAGCGGGTATTCAACCTCGCTCACGAACACGTCGAAAAACGCGGGAACGCTTATCCTTATCGCTAAATCATAATGTATGGCTGACAATTTCGAATTCACGCCAGGTTCAGGAGGAATAGGGGCAGCAGACGACATCGGTGGAGTTCTGCACCCTCGAGTGAAGGTCGTCTGGGGGCCTGACGGCACGGCGAATGACACAGACGTTGCGAGCGGAAAGGCTCTTCCCGTCCAACTCAGAGACGCTTCGGGGAATGCTGTAGCGCCACTTACCGAGAGCGACTTCGACACCAAGATTGGAAGTCTCACAGAAACCGCACCAACGACGGACACATCCTCATCGGGCCTGAATGGCCGCCTCCAGCGGATCGCACAACGTATTACGTCACTCATCGCGCTGATCCCGTCTGCGTTGACCGGATCGGGAAACTTCAAAGTTTCGCTTCAAGAAAGTAACGCATCGCAAGCAAGCACAGTTGTCGACGGCGGCAATGTAACGCTCGGTGCCAAAGCAGATGCGAAGAGCACCGCCACAGACACGACTGCCATCAGCGTCATGTCTGTACTCAAACAGATAAGTGCATCTGTTCAGGCCGCCGCATCGTCGCTCGCGGGCACGATCACGGTCGCAGCTCACGCCGTCACACAATCAGGGACTTGGACGGTCCAGCCGGGCAACACCGCTAATACGACTCCTTGGAAGGTGGATGGTTCAGCAGTCACACAGCCTGTTTCTATAGCGACCAATACGCCCGTCGGCAACGTCGCTCACGACGGAGCGGACAGCGGCGCTCCTATCAAGGTTGGTGGCCGGGCGCGCAGTTCGGAGGTGTCAGCTGTCTCGTCCGATGACCGCTCAGATCTCATTACTGACCTGGTGGGAAAGCTTATCGTCCTTCCGTACGCAAACCCTGAAAACTTCTTGAATGGGACGACCTCAGCGATTACCGACACGACAAGTACTACTGCCATAGGGGCGCAAGGAGCTGGTATCCGCATCTACGTCACATCGGTAATTGTCACCAACTCGCACGCAACCGTAGGAACATTCGTCAAAATACTAGATGACACAACCATTATCTGGGAAGGCTACGCCGCGTCGTTAGGCGGTGGTTTCACTCAGTCGTTTCCTGTGCCACTTCGCGGAACAGCAAACAAGGACATCAAAATTCAATGTGTCACGACCGGCGCCAACGTGATCGCCTCAGTAGCGGGATACAAGGGCGTATAACCATGTATGTTCCTCGAAGACTTTAACTCCTACACGCCCAGCGGAACCGATATCAACGGCGGTTCAGGTGGCTCGGGCTTTTCCGGAAACTGGAGTGGATCAGGAGGCATTCTCTCCGACAGTAGCGTTGTTTACGGAGGCGCATTTAGTGCAAAAGCGACGTCTGCTGGGCTTGGCGGTAACAGCTACGAACGCCCACTCACCACAGCCCTCTCTGGTTCGGGCATTCTCGTCTATGGAGCGCTTCGTCGCGATAGCAGTAGCTCAGGAGAACTTCGCGTCAACCTACGTACCGCCTCAGGTGACAACGATGCCGTGACGATAAAAATGAACGCGTCCGGCCAGATTGTCATCGGTAGCTCTTCACCCGTAGTCGTTGGCACGTATGCCATAAACAGTTGGTACGCATTCCGGCTTACTATCGATACAGGTGGCTCGGGTAGCTACACCGCCGCCATCAGCGCCGACCCTTTCGGTACCTCCGGAACATGGGGGACAGAGAGCGCAAGTAAAGCATTCCAAAACGCTGGCTCCCTCGGTTTTCTACTTCTCGACTTCGGATCGTCTGCGGGGACGGGCGTCACCAACTACTGGGACGAAATCGGCACAACGAGCCCTTTCACTTCGGCACCAGTATTCACCCCCCGCCGCGCTCTCATGGGAGTCGGCCTATAATATATGAAACCCATCACGCTCAACAAATTCAACGGAGGAATGACCAACGATCCGCGTGACCCGCTTACGACTGTCGCTCGTCTCACTCAACACCTCGACAACGTAACGAGACCTCACGCCATCGCCGCTTACCCGGATAACGACGCGACCGTAGCGGACCGAGGCGCCACGACTTTTGACGACGTTCGTATACAGCAATTTCTCTTCGCAAATTACCTCGCCACTCCAATCTTATTCGGCTTAGGTGTCGAGACAGGAACCACAAAGCCGAAAATCTTCACTAAGGCAAACATAAGCGATGGAACGCCTTGGCTGGCGGCCAACAACGGCTCGCATGCCTCTTCCACATCGGCCATCACGGCCCAGAATAAGCCATTCATAATTTACCAAAGCTATATCTACGGATTGGATGGCTCCGGCTGGTGGAAGTACGGAGATATCACGGACCTCTCCACGGCAACCTGGACACGCACCGTCTACACAGGGGCCTATCTAAATGTCTGCCCGCCCATCGTTCATTCTAAAGACGACATCATGTATTCTGCAGCGGGCGCAGGGACGCTCGTTGCCAATAAGATCGTGAGGAACAACGCTGGCAGTTGGGACGTCGCTCTCACCTTTTCAACCTACACCTACATCCCATCCATCTGCGAGCACTACGACTATCTCGCAATCGGTGCCAATCTGCCGAATGGAAACTGCTCGGCCTATCTCTGGGATCGCGACTCGTCGCTCGGCACAATATCGCAGAAAATCGACTGGGGTAGCGGACAACTAAAGTGGGTTGCAAGCAATGATGGCATTCTTATCGGCTGCTCAATCCAACAGCCGTCGGGCTTTGCCATAAACCCCGAGGTCGTCTTCAAATATTACAATGGCACGTCTGCCATAGAATTCGCTCGCTTCACAACCACAGCCGCGACCGTCTACCCATCCACGCAGAAGCACAATAATATCACGTATTTCCTCGCCGAGATGACCATCGACTCAGTCGCACTTCGGGGCATCTGGAAAGTCGTTCACAACCCTTCGGGCGGTTTCTCTGTCTCATTCGATCGTCAACCGAGGCTCGACGACACAATAACCGCGGGAAAATTGTACGGGTTCCTGCGCACAGGTGATTATTTTCATATCGCATGCGCGGACGCCCAGGACAGCGACAAATACATCGTCACCAAAACGGGAAACACTTTCGCGACTACCGCGAGATGGAGAACGACAATCAATGAAGGAATGCCACCTGAGGACAGAACGGCTCTCAAGCAACTCAAGGCCATTTCCGTGAGTTACGAACCGCTCGGAACAAACGCTGGTTGTGTCATCAAGTACCGCATCGACGGTGGCGCATACAACGTACCGAACGATGGGAACTTCACAACAATCAAGAACGAATTGACCGACAACATAGTCACAACCGTAATAACCGGCGACTCCGCAGGTCTCCAATTAGCGCAAGGTCGTGAGTTCGAGTTTGATTTCCTTCCTTCCGGTGGCGCGAGAATCACGGAAAGGAAATACGCTTATGAGGTCATTAAATCTGGCATATGACCCCCGAACAGGCACAAGAACTGCTACTGCGTGTTAGTCAGCTCGAAGAGCGGCTTAATCGCTACGAGAAGCCGGACAAATACATTTTTGAAAAGAGCGTGCAGATACTTGAAGGTCGCAATTTCCAGCTCGGGCGTACTGCCGGAACGCAGTTCGGAACCGACACCGATCAAAAAATCGGGTTCTTCGGTGCAACACCAGTTGGTCCTTACAACATTCCGTTTCCAGTGGCCGCAGCGGACCTCTACACCGCGCTGAATCGCCTCGGGTTCGTCTATCACGCGTAAAACCGATGCTACAATAACAACACCATGTCTCCCATCGACCCATTTTCACCGGAAGGCGCAAAGCGCATCGCGCAGATCACGGGACAGCAGCCAGCGCCTATTTCAGCGAACGCACTGTCAACGCCTGCTCTGCCAACCTTGCCGCAACCGACCTTTACGCCGGTCCCTGCGCCTCCGCCAATTCCATCCCTCGACAGCATATACAATACGCCGGCCACTCCCCTCGAAACCCAAGTCAACGACACAGCAAAAGCGGCAGGCGACACAAATGCAGCGCTTGCAGGCGAGACAGCTTTTCGTACGTCGCAGGAGCAGAATAGCGATATCGCGGGCAAGAAGCAGACGGTCAACGACCTCACCACGCAATTCAACAATCTAAAAGCCGAAGCCGACCAGATACCCCTCTCCATTCAGAAGTCATTTGAGGGCAGGGATGCCACAGTCGGTGGCGTAGCTCCTATCCAGACGAGCCTGCTTCGCAATAACTCCATCCGGCAACTGGGTGTCTCGGCGATGCTTAATGCTGCCAACGGCAACCTCGCAACAGCCCAAGACCAGGTGGACAGTGCCGTAAAAGCCAAATTTGACCCTCTACGAGCTGAACTAGCCGCTAAGAAGGCTCAGCTAGACGCAATCACACCGTTGTTAGACATCGAACAGAAGAAGACTGCGGCCAAACAGGCGGCGGCACTGGCTGACCGCGCGCGAGCACTTGATAAACAGGAGGCAGATCAAAAAACGATCTACTCAACGATGTTAGCCGCCGCACAGAATGGTGCCGATAGCCTGACACTCCGCAATATCCAGAATGCGACTACACCAGACGAAGCAATCGCAGCCGCGGGAGACTCGTTGGTCTCACCAAAGACGCAGGTCATAAATGCAAATGGGCGTGTACTTCTCGTAGATAGCAAAACGGGCAAAACGGTCGTAGATCTCGGCACCAGCGACGCGGCCCTCAAGGTGGCAAACGCCGCTCAGAAGCCCGCTACCGTCACTCAATTGACCTACGGAAACTACGCTCCACGCCTGCAATCTGCCGACACAACCATTAACTCACTGAGCGGCACTATCACTAATATGTCTCCTGTCAGCTTCGCAATCGCGAATCGCCTTCCGTCGTGGTTGCAGTCATCGGAAGTCCAGCAATACAATCAGGCCAAGCTCAACTTCGTCAACGCCGTTCTGCGTCAGGAGTCCGGCGCGGCAATCTCCGACTCGGAACGTAAGCAATACGAGGCTCAATACTTCCCTGTCCCAGGTGACTCCCCTGCCACGATCGCTCAGAAGGCGCAGAATCGCGCACAGGTCGTGCAAAGCTACGTCAAGAACGCTGGCCCTGCATATACTGGCCCTGCGAATGACCCGTATGCCGACTATCGAACCCAGCTCCAGAATGGCGAAATACTCGTCCAGCGCGGGAGCCAACTTGTTGCAATCACCCAGGATGAATTACGAGCTGGCGACCTACAGCTATGAGAGTCCTAGGCACAGCACCAGCGGCAACTCCCGCTCCTGCACCGAATAAACAGCCTGTCAGCGTTGGGCAGACCATTTTGAACGGTGCGTCGAAAATCACTGACGCGCTCGGATTGCATGGCGCAATTGATACCGTAGGTTCGAACCTCGCAACGCTGGCTCATCCAGTACTAGCCACCAAAGGATATATCAACAGGCCAACCTTGAAAGAGAACGTCGGCGCGGGGCTAAGCATTGGGAGCGCCCTTGCCAGTGTCGCAGCGCCCTCGCCAACATCACTTGGAAAGACCGCTTTGGGATATGGAGCACTCGCAGGCGCGCAGGGAGCAGGGAGCGCCCTCGCCGAAGGTGCCGATGCAGCCGCAGCTACAAAAGAGGGAGCTAAATCAGCCGCGATCGGCGCGGCAGTCGGAGGCACATTCAATCTTCTTGGTAAGGCACTTGCAAAAGGCGGTCCGGCTGCTCTCTCGTTCACGTCAGGTGTTCCAGCCAACGCCATCAAGCAAGCAGCCGACAACCCGAGCGTTGCCAAGCAAGGCCTCGATACCAGCGTTGAAAATATCCGTCATCAGGCTGTGGGCTCCTTACAGAGCCTCTATAGTGACCTTGGAAGCGAATTTGAGCAGGGCCTAAAACACGTCGCGGACAACGTCCCTGTTTCCCCAAAAGCTCAGGCAATCCCGACGAGCCTTCTCACCGAAGCGCAGAAGATCGCTAGCCAATTCAAAGTCGCCACCAAAGCGACGAAAGACGGCTTAATGGCTGACTTTTCAAAGAGCGCCATTGTGAAAGGAGGCGAAGAGACAGCCGTCCAGAACACTCTCGATACCCTCAGCTCATGGAACGACTTCTCAGCAAAGGGTATGCAGGACCTCGAGGCGCGCATAGGCGCTCTCCGTAATTTCGACACTGGAGGGCAGACACGCTCGAGCGCTATCGTCGGTAAGATCTACAACACTGTCAACGACGCGATAAAAACGCACTATCCGCAGCTCGCATCACTGCGTTCGCAATACTCGACGAACCGCCAGGCGCTTGACGAAATCAGTAACGTGCTCAGTGCGACCAAAGACACACCCGTCAGTGTGCAAAGCTCAATCACGAGACTTTCAAATATCTTCAAGACGGACCGCGAGCAGTACGTAAACATCATCAAAAACCTCGCTGACAGAAGTGGAGTCGACTATCTCTCACTCCTAGCCGGAACCGAGTTTCAGAAGGTCTTGCCAGGGTTCATTCGTGGTGTCGGAGGTGGCAGCGCCGTAAGCGTGGGCGCCTCGGTTCTCAATCCCTACCTACTTCTGCTCGCTCCTCTGTTCTCTCCTCGCGTTGCCGGCCTTATCGCAAGAAACGGCCCAACTGTAGCGAAAGCAGCCGCGCCTCTAGTGAGAGCAGTTGCGACTCAAGCCATTCCCCGAGCGAGCAAAGCGCAGGCGTCACAATGAGCAATATGAACATCGCGATGAAAAAATCTGCAAACATGCCATCAGCCTACACCCGACTGACAATCCTGCAATGATGCTATGCAAGTCGATCCAAAAGAATACGCAGAGTACAGGACAGACCATGACCTCTTGATTGAATTGCGCACCGAAATGCGCGGACTACGTGACGACTTCAAAGACGCAAAATCACAGTATGTCACTCGCAGCGAGTTTTGGCCTGTGAAGATGCTAGTTTACGGGTTTGCAGGTCTACTCCTCTCCTCAGTCGTCATGGCATTGCTCGTACTTGTGGTACGATCATAGCTGTATGGAAGCTCCCCGCTTCTATTGGCCCATCAAACCGCTTCGAGCGAACCAGCTCTGGGGTGTTCTCAACCCGACCGTCTATTCTCAATTCGGCTTCACTCGCCACAACGGCATCGACATGGCTCTGGCGCCCGACAAGACGATATCTGCTCCCGTAGACGCCACCGTTGTCCGTAAGGGCTTCCAACCAAACGGAGGAGGCATATTCGTCGGTCTAATTAGTGAGCCTATCGACTTCCCGGCTTTCACGAACACCACGCCAGATGGCGCAGTTGTCAGCTTCGCTCCCGGCACTTACAGAATTCTTGTCGACTTCCTGCATTGCGAGAGCATCACAGTAAACGAGGGAGACAAGGTCAAAGCAGGCGATCTGATAGCCATAGGAGACAATACTGGCTTCTCGACCGGCCCGCACTGTCACACGCAGTGGCGTCGCGTTACCTGGGACGGCAAGGTCATAAATACGTTCGATAAGAATGACGCTAACAACTCGTTCGATCCCACGCAGTTCTTTATCGGGATCTACGCGGCCGACCTTCCATCACTTATCAACACCTTGCGCCAACAAGTCGCTGCGCTCACCTTGCGCGTGGCACAATTAATCAAAGGAAGGCAGGCGAAGCCTGCAATTACCAACTAGCAATTTCCACTATGAATCCGACGTTCAAACGATACCTTATCAGCTCCCTGACCACGTTCGCATCGACTTTCCTGCTTACGGCAGGCGCAGCTCTCAAAGATGGATTTCTGTCAAATGAAGCGTTCACAGCATCGGCAATAATCGCACTCATCATGGTCGCTGGACGCGCTGGGTTTAAGGCCGTCATTGAAGGATACTTAGGCGCGGCAGACGCCTAGACAGGCCGCCAGACGCATTAAAATGCCCGTAGGAGCCTCTTTATGGGGCTCCTTTGGTTCCTTGCCGCTATCCAGCTCCAGCTCTTCTTCTTTGTCTGCTTCTGCTTCACGTATTGCTCGTTCTCGTAAAAGTTCGGGCAGCAGGTATAAGAACCGCTGCTCGAACTCAGAAACAATCGAGTTGTCGTTCGATAGTCGCGCCATATACGCGCACTGTCGATAGAAATGGACAGCGTCGTCGTCGCGCGCTTCTGCTACGAAGCGTCTTATTGCATGCTCCCAGCTATGAAAATGCCACTCCTTCCCAGTCTCTGAACTGGAAAGCAGATTGAACGCTTGCCGCTGATGCTCGGCTATTCTTCTGAGCGGTCTCATTGGTCAACACTCCCCAGCAATAGTCCGACTCTACCCCTGAAAGGCAGTGAGGGAAACTATTGGTCTCATCCCGCTTGTACGATCTCAGGCAAAGTCCCTGTAGCCAGTCCTGAATCGTACTCTCATGCGCACCGATGCAGATTCAATGGGGCGGTGACAGTCGGCGTCATTTTCCACCCTTTCGCATCTGCACCTGTACGCGAGCCTGATTTTATTTTTGTGCGGCCGTATTTATCGTCGTTTGGTCCGAACCGACGGCGCGGAATGATCTGTGTGAGGTTGGCTGGGAGGGAAGCGGTGTGTTGCTACTAAACAGTCGGAATGCCTACACCTTCGAGTTTGTCTCGCTTCATCTTTCTGAGCTTGAACCACAACCGACACCATGCGAAGAAACCGAACCAGTTGCCGGACTTCTTAATCGTCGCAGTGCGGACTTTATTTCTACCGTGACGCCCGTGCTTATCGAGCATTCGGTAGATGCGTATCTCGTACATCGTTTGACGTGATTACCCGCTCCCCTCCAAACCAACCTCAATGTGCGAAAACCACGAAGCCCCCGCTCTTTCAAGCGAGGGCTATTGTGGATGTGCCGGTAAAGGCGAGGAAAGCTCCAAAGAAGCGCTCTTCGCCTTTTCCTTTACCGTTGCACATGAGAACAATGTATCATGCGCAAAAACGAGATACTCGCTGGGGTGGGGATAACGGATGCGCACAGCAGAAGAAATCATGTCGGCGGCCAAGCCGATGATCGACCGCCTGAGCGACGGTCTCAAGGTCGTCGGCTCAGGTAATACAGCCGGGCTGGTCGGGATGATCGCCGCGATTAATACCGTGCAAGCAGACCACGTCCACACGGTCCTTCTTCTCAAACCAACAGCAATCATCTTCGCAATAGGCATTCTCCTGTTCGCGGGCTCATACCTGTTCCTGATGTACTCCTACATCTATCTTGAGACCTATCTTGCATTGCTCCATCCAAATGTGGAGCCTCTGCCGGAGGAGCAGATTCGATTAGTGCGTGCAGAGCCGCCGAAACTTGCATCCGTTTCCTATATGCATTGGTCCCTCATCCTCGGTCTTGGGTCGACCTTTGCCTTTTTCCTGGGCTTCGTAGTGGCGTTCGTTGGGTTGGTTCGGTATTGAGCCGCTGAAAGGGATTGGACTTCCGATGAAGCTCACTGACTACCTCGCAATTTGGGGCGCCGTTCTCTCAACAATCCTTGCCTGCTGGAGCATCTACAAGGACTACCTCAAGCGCTACCGCGTGAGGGTTGAGGCAGGCTTCCGCGTCGTCTATCAGGGCGACGGCACCCCCAGGACTGACGTGTTCGCCGTCACAGTGACCAACCTTTCCGAACACAAGATCAAGGTCACGCACATCGCCACATTCGAGGCGCGTGTGTACCGTCCACGTTGGGTCAATACGCTCACCTACAAGCTCTTCACCCGGAATGGGCAAGCCTACCTATTCTCGTTCCAGCCGCTCCACGGTGATCGGATGCCGATTACCATCGAGCCGAAAGACAACTACATCTTCACCTACACGGTAGACGAGTTCCCGCCGATCGCGGACCTAGCTGTCACGACGGCGGACGGCAGGGAGTGGTTCTTGCCCCGGAAGAGCCTCAAGAAGATCTTCAAGGACAAGACCTACCTCGCGATTCGCGAGAGACAGAAGGCTACTGCGAATGCCTAATGGCGCGTCCCACTTCGGGGACCAGGCCCTCGTGAACCGAGCCCAAAAGGTCTCGGCCATTCGGCTTCGGTCCTTCGCGCACCGTTCACAGTGACTGTACAGCACCATACACAGCTCTACTCACTGTACCCACATCTGTGTCAACGTCGATAACCCCTGCAATTTCTACATTTCCGCCACCGTTCGCGCGCCTATTACGCCGCGACCTGAACATATCCATTGTGGGTTATTCTCCTTCCCGCCAGCGGGACCGCTACCGCGGACGGCCCCCACAGCCACTTCGCCACCTTCACTATCGTTCAGGGGCTTCGGGCGGATATGTTCAGGTCGCGGCCTAACGGCACGGACGAACGGTGGCGGACCGTCCCACCAGTTATCATGTGCTAACCCAAAGACCGTTCCACCCTAGACTTCACCGTTTCACACGAAACCTGCCATGGTACAATTTCACCATGACCGATGGAACAATGGACTGGTGATCGCCTAAAGCCCACTACACGCCTCACGAACACCTTGCGGGCTAAAAGGAGCACTCGCTCTGCTCGCGTCCTTTAGTCCGCGGCGTCCCTGAGGCGTGTCCCTTACGCTTGTCCTTTGCTGCAGCACATATCTCCACAGAATGGAACTCCCCCGTCTCCCCCTACGAAAGCGTGCTAGGGTGCAAAACTCGACTCAGGTTGGGAAAGTAGATGTCCCGCAAGAAGCGCTACCGCATCAAACGTCGTAACCGAATGCGGCGTAAAAACGAAGCCGCAAAACTAAGGCTATTGCAGCACGAATTGCTCAGCTACATGGGCGAAACATTACTGCACATTCAGGCGGCCGAACGGCAGCTCCAATTTTGCATCAGCTACTTTTTTCCTGACGACAAATCCAAAACGATCGGGGAGATCGAAGCCCAGGCCGAGGCTGACCGAAAGAAAACTCTGGGCCAACTCTTGTTCTTGATGCGGAAGCGCATCGAGGTCAATAAGATGTTCGACAAGGAACTCGAGCAGTTCGTAGACGACCGCAACGCGTTGGCTCACGGCTTTCTCAGGATAGAAGGCGTCAACATAACGAGCGTCGAAGGAATAAGGAACGGTGCCAAGTTCCTGGAAGGCCTCAGGGCACAGGCAATCTATGTTCAGAAAACGATGCGGGGGTTGATGAACACAATTTTAGACGAGAAGCCGGTCAGCGAAGAGGACGCGGATTATATGAAGCTCGCCAAACTCATTTTCTTCGGTGGCAAATAAAGGCACGTGCGCTTTCAAACAGGTCGTTATCGGAAGCTCCATGCTACAATCCATATTCTATGGAATGGATCCCTGGCTTCCACCTCGACCCCCACGAAGACATCTACGACATCTCGATGCCTTGGTACGATGGAAAGCCGGCTCCCTGGCTTAAGCCCCAAAAATACAAGCCTTACAAATTGAACGGCCAAGCGCTTTCGCGTCGCTGCCACTTTCAGAACAAGAACAAGAACCACTCACTTGGTCTCTGTTGGAAGAAGTCAATCGGCTTCGTTCAGATCGAGGTGGAAGGTACTGATGGCATCCATCCAGACGCTCAAACGCGTACTAAACTCATCCCTATCTGCGCCGATCACAAAATCACCCTCGCATCGCCTCGTGAATGAAGTCGGAATGCTCGACGGTATGAGGAGTAAATCCTTTGTACTTCGCCAGCGTCTCTGCATCATCGCTCGTTGTCCGTGATGCAATCTTCGTCGGAATAGTCAGCAGCGCTTGTTGGAGCTTCAACGGAACTTCCGAGAGCGTATTCACGCCAGCGACCAACCTGTTTTGCCTAATGAGCGGCATATGATGCTCTCGCCCATAGAAGCCGAAGTCGGGAACAACGACCTGCCCATTGAACTGCGATACGAGCAGGTTTGCTAGGACAAATGCATCGAAGTCTCCGAGGACGGCCCTATCGAGACGGGCCAGCACGATGCCCTGCATTGAAAAGTCTGTCGGCTTGCAGAGGACCTCGCGCAACACCGGAGACAGTAGGAGCGTCGCGATCTTCTGATGAGCGTCTTGCTTGGCCGGGTCGCGCTTATCGCCGCGCAGGAGCTTATCTAGACGCGTGGGCTCATCCAGTAGCGCGTTGAGCAGCACAAAGTTGGCGTTCTTCTTCGTGAGCGTATTCTCGCCTTCCGGAAAAACCGCATCCAGCACTGCGATGAACTCTCTGGCCCGTCTGTAATCCATCTTATGCAGTGGATTCAGATGGTGATTTCTCACATCAAAACGAGTGACCTTCCTTCTCGATTGGATGTTCAGCGCTTCGATGAGTGGCCCGTCATCAATGAACAAAAAATTGGACGAGTCTGTTTGTTCGAGAATTGGTGTTCTATTTCCTCCGACGATTAGTGCGTTCATAGTATGGGCCGCGAGACGTAGAGCCGCGCATCGTGACACGGACTGCTTCCGGCGGCCGTAAACAAAGAGCCGCCCGCCTCATTTTATCATTCTAGCCGGGCAAATTGTCCCGAGGAGCGCCTATCTACTGAGAAACTCAGCCTTCTGAAACGAGGGTCCCCGAGCGGTCATAATTCTGGTAGAACATAAAGTACGCCTCACCCTATAATAGTTTCAAAATCGGCAGGTTGGGGATGGCGGCAATGTCTACTACGTCAGTTATTTATCTTGTGATCGCTGCGACTTACCTTTTTGCAGCCTTGTCTCAATTTCGGGAGGAGCAATGGGCAGGCCGCTTGGCTCAGCTCACCTACGCAGTCATTTTTGTTGCCTACGTAGTGGTCGCACTTCTTGATATTAAAGATAGCTCGTCCTTGGTCACTTGGTTCGCCGAACGTCTGCGCCTAATTCTATACGTAGCCCTTTGGATTTCGGCCACATGGACGGCAATTAGCGCCACCCGCGCCCTGTATTCTGAAGCCGTGGTGGCATCAAAGTCGCGCGTGGTCGCCTATATCGCCTGGTCTGTGATAGCGTTCATTGGCGGATTTGCGATCGCCTATCTAGACTTGTCTGTCGGAAATCTCTCTGCCTTCAATGCTACTGATGTGAAGGGCAACAAAGTCGTCCTTGATGAAATCTCAGCTTTGTACTTTAGCATCGTCACGTTTGCGACCGTTGGCTACGGTGATATCACACCAATGAGCAATGCTGCCAGGGTGTTGGTGTCAGCTCAGATTATTGGCTCGCTTATGTACACGGTCCTCGTCTTTTCAGTTCTCGCTGGCTTCATTCGTCAACCTCCGTCAAAGCAGTAGCTCGTTTAGATCTACGGTCGTTTGAAAGTTCTGTAGGACTTCGGAATGTCTTCATAAGAGATCGATCCAGAGCGAAACAGCTTCGCGAAGTGCTCCCGACGAGTCTTCATAAACATCGCATTGTATCGGGCGTTCTTCTTTGATTTGCGCCGCCATTTCTTCACGGCTTTGTAGTCGGTGGTCACTTGCAAATCATACTACACGCCGCTTAAACCGCCATTTCGGTTATCCACACCACCTTGCTTGCATTATCCACGGTGCGTGAGAGACTGTAGGGAGATGGAAGAAGCGGTGTGCGGTAATGCCATCGCGTAGTAGGTCGAATGATTCCAACCGCGAGAACCTACGCCTCGCCCGCTTCAATCCATCTGCTCTTTGACATCACGATACAGGTTCACGGGGGAGCAATCGTACAATAGACCGTAGGCTATGGGGTGGCGTAGGTGCTGCGCAGGAAACGCGCCATGAGGTAGACCGATCGGCGGCGGTGCAGCGAACTGAAAAGCGCCTAGAGGAGTCTTTCCGCTTCCCCGCGAGCCTGTATCAGTTGTGAGTTTGGAGGGGGAGAAAGGCGGCGAATAGGCGGACGCGCATTAAGTCCATCACCAACTCCCTCCCAGCTCGCAACCTATAATCCCGACACGACAACGATGGTGGGAGGACTGCTGGAATAACAGCCTTTGGGCTTTCGACACCAAAGGAGCCCGCGAGGAGGTTTGTTATCGACCCCGCTTCCAGCCGCCCACTCATCATCGCATTATCAATTTACAAGCCTCATGCTCTCCGTGCCGCTTACCCATGAGGCGGGCGGCACAGAGGGAACCTTAATATCAACCGTATGTACAGACCCTATACCTTCAACGGGACCGTCTTTACCAAGGCCGTCGCCACCTTGAAGCGAGAAGCACAATTGCGACGTAGAAAAATCTACGAAGCAAGACACCGCCGAGATGCCAGCAAGCTGATCTCAATCATGCTCGCATTCGGATTACTAACCATCACTTCAACATTCGCATGAAAAAAATAATCCCTGAAACAGACAAGGAGCGCGGAATCCTTCAGGTCACCATCGCCGACGAACGATGGTACGTTAAGCAGGTCACAGATCCCGCCACCAAACTCCCGGCCCTAAAATACGTGCCTTCGGTGACATGGATTGCTGGCCACTACCCGAAGGGCATTGGATTCTACAAGTGGCTCGCCGACAAGGGATGGGACGAGAGCCAGGCCATCAAATCCGCCGCAGGTGACAAGGGCTCAAAGGTCCACGAGGCAATCTCTGCTATTCTCCGCGGTGAAGAGGTTCGTATCGACAGCAAGTTCATCAATCCCAGCACAGAACAGCTTGAAGAACTCACGCTCGAAGAGTGCGACGCCATCAAGTCGTTCGTCGATTGGAAGAACGAAAACAAGCCGGAGAGCATCGCATGGGACGTCACTGTCTTTAGCGAGAAATACGGCTACGGCGGCACCATCGATTACATCTGCAAGATCGACAGACAAGTCTACATCATCGACTTCAAGACCAGCGCAGAGGTCTGGAGCGAATACGAGCTTCAAGTCTCGGCCTACAAACACCCGATCGAGAGCGGGGAGTTCAATGTCGAAGGCTTCACCGAGGTTTCCGACATCAAGCTCGCCATTCTGCAAATCGGCTACCGCCGCAATAAGGCTGGCTACAAGTGGAACGAGATTGAGGACAAGTTCCCTCTCTTCCTCGCGGCTCGCCAGATTTGGGCGAACGAATGCGGGGGGCAGGCACCAAAGATGCGAGAGTACCCAATCGTCCTATCACCCGCTGTCACGGTCGAACAGGCAATGGCCGGTAAGCCTGAAGTGAGCACCCCACGAAGAAAGGCAAGCGTATCAGCTAAGTAATCCATCCATGCAAACATCAAAGGAAATCATCTTGAAGGCCGGGCTGTTGCCAAAGCTCCAGCTCGGCATCAAGACCGGCAAGGGCGTCAAATCAACCGGCAAGCACACCGTCAAGGTCATAGAGGACAAAATCGTCCGCAAACCACCGCGAGAGGAGGGAGACGACGGCTACTACGTCCGCTACATCTTCGAGGAAAACGGAGAGCGCAAACAGTACGACACCCGCATGAAGCAGAAAGGCGGGGTTGACCCGAGCTACTTCGTTCAGGCTATGGCGAATGTCGAGCCGGGCGAGGAAATAACGCTCGAAATGAAGAAGGCCGGGCTGAAAAACTACATCGAAATCATCCGAACATCCGTCGGCGAGGTCGAACGCGCGGACACCGAAGAGGACGAGGACGAAGACAGCCTTGTGGACGGTCTGCGCACAATCCACGCGTAAGGTATGTTTCGAGCCCAAATCGTTGGCGGCAAGCTCTCGTTCGGCCCCGTCATTGCCGCCCGATTGCGAGAGTGGGCCAACGAACATGAGGGGGCATGGCTTACCCTCGAACCGGACAAGCTTGTCCGCACAAGCTCCCAGAATGCCTATTATTGGGTATATCTGGGAGCCATCGAGCGTGAGACCGGCGAGAATGCCGACGACCTCCACGAGTTCTTCAAGCGAAAGCTGCTGCCACCTGTCTTTAAGACGATACGCGGGGAGGAAGTAAAGCTGCCCCGCAGCACGACGGGATTTAAGCAGGATCGAGTTCGGAGAATACATGGACAAGATTTGCGCGCTTACTGGCATTCCTCTGCCGGATCCTCAGGCGGCGGGATATCTACCTCATTGACCTATGACGCTAACTTACAAAGAAACTATCACTGGCTTTCGCCCACAATTCGGCAACGCCAATCACATCGCCGCACTTCCACTGATTGAGAAAATCAGCAAACTGCAAGCACGTCTCGACAGAGTGAAGGAGGGCAAAAAGCCACCAGCCTCCTTAATCAGAGAACTCAATTCGCTAGAGAGCCGGGTCGTATATCTGCTCAGCCCAGGTACTCCGTTGTCCACATATCCACTCAGTTCTCCCCAGTTAGGGTCGGAGGAGACCAAGCCCGATGATATTCTCTTCTGATCTATGACGAGACGACAAAAGATCGTTGTCACGCTCCTCCTATATCTTCTTATCCTAGAACTAGGTCTTGTTCGGGACGTTTTCGCCAAAGTATGGCTCCAGGCCGAAGCGCGTCATTGGCAGTGCGTCCAAGACAATTACGGAATGGAGCCCATACAATTCTACGAAGCGCATGGCCTCTATAAGAAATGTCCAAAGGAGCTATGACCGTCCCGCGCAAATCTCAACAACAGCGCATCCTTGAAGTCCTACAGTCCCTTCGAACCCAGCATGACATCCCAGAAGATTATATCCGTCGGCATGAAACCGGCGATGGCATCAGCTCCCGCTACTTCAAACAGGTGATGCTCATTTCGGAGGTGAACGGACGCATCAGCGAGTTGCGCGGGAAGGGTTACGTGATCGAAACAAGCGAGGCAGAAGACCGTTACGGCTTCAAATACCATCGGCTGGTACGAATGCCGCCGCCTAAGCAATTATCATTAGCAATGACCGCTTAATCGTATGAACCAAGAACAACTTGACCGTATCGAGCAGAAGCTGAACTTAATCATCATTCTGGCCGGGCGCGGCCAAGCAGGCTCAATCTTTGGGCCACACTACGACGGATGGAACGCGCTCAGCGCATTTGAAGAGGTACTCAAGGAAAAACCCAACTACCTTAAACCGAAATTATCAACCTAACGGTTCACAATCTGTACTCTCAGGTCCGATACTGGATCGAGAAGGCCTTCGCCGAGAAACAGAATTGTGAAAGCATCGTGATGCTCCTGCCGAACTGGACCGATCGGAAGTGGTTTCAGCTTATCAAGGACCAGCCGATCGAGTTCTTACAGGGCAAGCGCTATTTCTTAGCGCCAAATGGCGAGAAGCGCGACGTAGCTCGGTGGGGATCGATGCTCGTGAAAATAAAATGACACGTCGCATAATGGAGGCGGTTCAGCCTATCTTTCGAAGATATTGAAGCGCTGGCAATCCGCTTTCCTTATCGGTAACGGCGGTTGGACTTGACGATATCGTCGCCGCCGAAGCCCGTTTGGATGGCTCGTTATCGACACTTACGATTCCCTCGACATAGAACGAGGGAATAACACCGGTCCGCGAAAATCCGTTCTCCATCTCGGCGATGGCGGACGTCAGAGTACTCTTTGCGTAACCTTTATTGCGATATTTCACAGGGACTGCGACGCCTAACTGAAAACACGGAAGGCCATCAACAAAATCCGCGGGCATTGCGTTAACAAACGCCTTCACCGTTTTACCATCAAGTCTCACATATGTAAGGCGAACAAGGCCGGGACCAGGCTTGTCGGCGAATACGAAGAGATCTGGATCAAGCTTGGCCTGCTGTAGACGGATCTCGCCATCAAGGTACGCCTGCTGGAATGACACCAAGGCGTCCGTCGGGTCGGTCATGCTTGTCATTATTTTCCTCACTGCTTGGTAGGTTCTATGTCAGACGAAGCAATACCGAGAGCTGCCCTGGCTTCATCAAGGCTCCCAATGACCTTAATCAAGCCCTTCAGTCCATTTGCTGAAAGAGGTAACTGGTAAATGTCGCCGCCAAGCGTCTCTAGCTGAATTGTCGTCGTGAGCGGTGTGTTTGCGCCCTGCAAAGCGGGATTGTCTAAAAAAGCTGCGCCGACGCTCGTGACTAGTGGCAATACTGTCACCTTCTTCTGACTCATTAGATACCCTCTCAAAAAATGTTGGTTGCGCGGCCGCCCGATTACGAAGTGGGCGTGTTCACCGCGGCGGGATCGTATTCGAGCTTCAGAGGCAAATCGGTCATCGCGTAGTGGATGAATTGGTCGCCGAGTGCCGTCAACTCGTACTCCTCCTCATCATCAAACGCCGACTTTATCGGCTTGACCGTGCCCTTCGGCGCGGGCGTGGTCTTGCGCTTGGGTATGAATTGTCCGTTGTAATCGGTTTCACGATGCTGTCTCGCGATACCTCCGGTGCTCAGATCACGGATGATCAGCTTGAATAAGTCCGCATCCGACGAGTCCTCTCGCACGGCCTGACGTCCTAGTTTGCGCCAGATGCCGCCACGCGTAATACCGGCGCTGTTGTAGATTGCTCCGATGACCGCAAAATGCAGTTCCGAGTAATCCTTGATCCATTCGAGGAACAGCTTGACCACGTCATCGCTCGCCAACGTTGACCCGGCCGCATTGCTTAGAATATTCCGTATGAATATTCGTTTTTGCTCGCTCTCAGTACCGGCCCAATCGCGAAACGCCTTCCGCAACAAGCCCTGATATTCTGAGCTTTTTACTCTCTCAGAAATCTTCTCATCCTGCATGTCAATGCGCGCAGTGATCTCTAAGATGGTCTTTTCTTTCTCTCGCATTTCAGCAGCCAGCATTTCTGCCATATGATGCAGAAAATCGTTCACCCGCGCTTGGTCCCGTTCCGACCATGCACTCGCGCCGGCCGACAACAAGCCGCCGAGCAGCGGAATCGCCCCGCTAACGGCATTCAGAGCGAAGCGCGCGGCTCCACCGCCCTTGCTCCCTTTCGGGAGTTCCGGCACATCACCCGTCGGATCGCTCTCCGTCATATCGAGCCTCAGTTCTCTACGCGGAAACTACGCCCTTTATCCCGCGCGTCCTCAGCGTCGATTTGGGCCTTCCGATGAGTTGCAGCCTGTTGAATCGTCTGTTCCATCTGCGGCTTACTCCGCTCGTATTCAGCGCGAAGACCTTGCAGATTGCCCTCAACCATCTTCTTAAACTCTTGAACCTCGCCGTCGGCCCCATCGTTGTCGAGGACGCTGATCGTCAGCGTGTTTCGCCCGATCGTCGCCCGCTTGAACAACAACGTCATCGATGACGGTCCCACGCGGAACGTTTCTGCTTCGCCCACGAAGGGTAGGCTGACGTCCAGCCAGGTCGTCTTGATCATGCGAGACTCGCCCCAGCCGTCCTGGCCTTGACGGTTTTCAGTTCGCCTCTTCGCCGTAGCTTCACCCTCGAACCGGGCGACTTCCACCTCATATTTGGCGGCGATCTTCTGCAAATGGCCGCCGAGCGACGGATCGTTGAATAGCTTCCGATCCAGCCTCTGCACATCTGCCGTTGCCTGCTGGAGCATGTGCTGCCAAACCGCTTGAAAAGACTTCTCAAACAACTTCTCTTCCATTTTCCACTCCGTATTAAAAATCACCTCCGGACATGGCGTTCCGGCTCGTCTTCACAACCCCCGATTCTGTAGCGAGCCGAATACTACCCGATTCCATCGCGGAATCCAAAAATTGTTCCCGATTTGTGCCCCGAATGACCGTCCTTCACAGTTCCCCCAGCCCGCCAAAAGGCTCCGGGGGACGCGGATAGCAGAAACCCGCGCCTCAAGCGGCGCGGGTCAGGGTTTGAAGGAACGGCTCCCACTTGGTCTCGATCGCGGTCCGCATCTTCGGCATGTACTTCGCCAAAATGTAGACCTCGGCCACCGCACTCACGATGCTATCGGCTTGATTGCCGATGGCGCCCATCGAGTGGTTTAGCAACCGCTCGACGATGTGCGGCTCTACTTCCATTTCGGCTAGGGTGGTGCCGAACGTGCGGCGCAAATCATGGAGCCGCCACGCCTGCACGCCGTCGCCCAGGCGCTTTTTGTACTTGCTCCACCCAGATATCGGCCGCTCATCTGAGACAGCAGACGGGAAGAGCAGGTCGGTGCTGTTGAGGCGTGGCACCGATTCCAGCTCAGCCGCCACCATGTCCCCGTAGGGAAACGTGTGCTCCCGTGAGTTCTTGCAGACCCATTCGGGAAGCGTGATGGTTCTGGCCTTCAGATCGATCCACGTCCGACGCAAGTTAGCGATTTCGGTCTTCCGTTGACCTGTAAGAATCAGCAGATGGACGATGGTGCCGTACGGGTAGCCCTCGATAGTTGCTGCGTCCCACACCTTTTTTAGCTCGTTGGGCTTGAGAATGCGCTTCCGGGCTTTGCCGGGAACGATCACCACACCTTCGAGCGGAGAATGCGGGATGTAGCGCCGTGGCGGTTTCACGCACCAACGCAGGAATGTCCGACCGACTGCAAGGGTGTGCGATTGTTCGGAGGGCGCGAGCTTGTCCGTAATCGCGGTGAAGTCTTCGTATTCGAGGTCGGACAGTTTTTTCTTGCCGAGCTTCGGTAAGAGGTACTTGTCGATGACGCGCTTATAGTCGCGTTGCGTTCTAGGCTTCTTGGCCTTGATCACCTCTTTGTACTGATCGTACGCGGCAGCAAACGTCATCTTGGAATGCTTGGCGGGCGTTTCGGTGAGAAGCTTCTTTGCCTCCCTCCGTGCATCCGCAAGGCTCAAGGCCGGATAGTGGCCGATGTTCGTGCGTTCCCGTTCGCGACCTCGTATCACGAACCACGTCTTGCGGTTCTTTCCGACGCGAATAGCGAACGCGGGAGTTGTCGAATCGTAGTACGTGCCTGGCGTGTTGAGCCGAGACACAACTACATCAGTGAGATGTGTCTTCGGCATGGAAGTTTTGCTCCATTTTTGCTCCCAAGTCGTGCGAGTAGAGGGGAGTTTCTATGGAGCACTATACCATTGGGAAGTGCGATAAGTGTCTGATTTTATTGGATTTGTGAGGCGCTATGACGAACCAAGAAACAGCTCGACTTCAAATTCCTAAACCGTAGGTCGCATGTTCGAGTCATGCCGGGATCGCCAGCCTCACATTCAGCCGTCCTCTCCGCGCGGCAAGCTCTCCGGCGCAAAAATTGCTAGAAGCAGGGGCTTCCTCCTTCAGCCGGCTTTGCCAGCCGCCTCACCGCCACACATCCGGAGACCTTGATGCCTTTCGACCTGATCCTGCGCGGCGGCCGCGTGGTCGACCCCTCGCAGAAGCTCGACGCTGTGACCGATGTCGCCTTTGCCGGCGGCAAGGTGGCGGCGGTCGGCACTGCCCTCAAGGCCGATCCGGGCACGGAGGTGCGCGACGTCTCGCAGTTCATCGTCACGCCGGGGCTGATCGATCTGCACACCCATGTCTATTGGGGCGGCACTTCGCTCGGCATCGACGCCGAGGAATTCTGCCGCCTCTCCGGCGTCACCACGGCGGTCGATACCGGCAGCGCCGGCCCCGGCAATTTCGCCGGCTTCCGCAAGCATGTGATCGAGCCGAGCCAAGTCCGCATCCTCGCCTATCTGCACGTCTCGCATGCCGGCATCTTCGGCTTCTCGCACCGGATCATGGTCGGTGAGAGCGAGGAGCTCAGGTTGATGAACCCGATCGAGGCCGCGAAGGTCGCTGACGCCAACCGCGATCTCATCGTCGGCATCAAGGTGCGCGTCGGACTGCATTCCTCGGGAACGTCAGGCGCGGTGCCGCTCGACATCGCGCTCGAGGTCGCGGGCGAGGTCGGCATGCCCCTGATGGCGCATATCGACCATCCGCCGCCGAGCTATGAGGAGGTGCTGGCGCGCCTGCGTCCCGGCGACGTGCTCACCCACGCGTTCCGCCCTTTCCCGAACACGCCGGCGACCGCGCAAGGCACGGTGAAGAAGGCGGTGCTGGACGCGCGCGAGCGCGGCGTGCTGTTCGACATCGGCCACGGCAAGGGCTCGTTCGCGTTCAAGACCGCGCGTGCGATGCTCGCCAACGGCTTCTATCCGGATACGATTTCCTCGGACATCCACCAGCTCTGCATCGACGGCCCCGCCTTCGACCAGGTCACGACCCTATCGAAATTTTTGTGCATGGGCATGGAGCTGCCGGACGTCATCGCGGCCTCGACGGTGAATGCCGCGATGGCGCTGCGGCGTCCCGAGCTCGGCAGCCTGAAGCCCGGCAGCGTCGGCGACGCCACGCTGATCTCGGTGAAGCAGGGCCAGTTCGACTACGAGGACGTCGTCGGCGAGCACCTGATCGGCGATCGCAAGATCGTGTCCGAAGGCGTCGTCATCGGCGGCCGCTGGTGGCATCCGAATTGACGATCACGAGCCCTGCTCGCGATAGAACTGCAGCAGGCGGTTGCCGGCCGGCGACAGCCAGTCCGGCGCACCGGTGATGTAGCCTTCGACGCGGCCGCCCGTTCCGACGAGATAGGTAATGGGCATGCCGACGATCGAGAACATCTCGGTAGAGGCCTTGGCCGCCGCGTCATAGGCATCGACATAGCAGGCGAGGTTCTGCAACGAGAGGCCGCCGAGAAATGTGCGGATCTTTCGCAGGTCTTTCGTGTCGGTGCAGATCGCAACGATGTCGAGCCGATCGGGCCGCGAGCCGGCAAGGCTTGCCAGCATGGGCAGATCGAGTTTGCAGGCCGCACACCAGGTCGCCCAGAAGTTCACCAGGGTGATGCGGCCCGGCTTCGCCGTCACGACGGCATCCCGGCCGTGCACGTCCTGAAGCCTGAGCTGCGGCATCGGCGCGCGCGGCCGCACGATCGTGAACTGGCTGCGGCCGGCCTCGAACACCGGCGGCCAGCTGTCCTGTGCGCCAGCGGTGCGCAGGACGGTGAGACAGGCCGGCGCGGCGATCAGGAACGATCGCCGCGACAACGCGCGAGGCTTCTCACGCATGGATGTAGGCCCAGCCCTTCAATTGCAGATCGACGACGCGCCCGATCCCGAAAGGGACGAGGCTCGCACCCGATATCAGCGGAATTGAGACCTGCTCCTTGGCTTCCGCGATCGCCTTGGACGACGCGCACATGCTGTAGCTGAGGTTCGGCAGCGACTGCCGCAGCGTCGCGAGCGGCTCGACCAGCGGCGTCTTGTCGGCGCGGAAGACGTCGATGCCCTTGCCGTTGGCGACGACCTCGATCAGCAGCCGCGCGCCCCTGTCGGCAAAATGCCTGGCGAGATTGGCCGAATAGCTGATCGCGTGGCCCATGACATAGGGCTCGTTGCTGTCGATGAGGATGACGACGCCGTCCGCAAGGCGATCCTCCTTGGCCGTGGCGGCGCCGGCGGCCGTAAGGATCGCGCTGCCGGCGAGCAGTCCTCTGCGGGACCATCCGTTGGCGGAGATCATGATGACGGGGCTTCTTGCGGATCAGAACTGCCGCGGCGCGATCGGCGCCTTGCCGTTGCGTCCCCACAGCACGAACAGGCTGAGCGCGAGCAGGACGACGTTGAGCGGCGCAACGTCAGCTTCGCCGCGCGAGAGGTGGAAGACGAGCGCGATGACCTGCAACACCGCGCAGCCGAGCGCTGCGAGCACGGTCAGTCGCGGCAGGATCCGCGTCAGGGCCGGCAGCAGGATGCCGATGCCGCCGGCGAGGTCGACCAAGGCAATGGAGCGGACGAAGGTCTCCGAATACTGGCCGGCCCAGGGCATCATCGCGGCCAGTTGGGGAATCGGCGTGGTCAGCTTCACCAGCCCTGCCGAGATGAAGACGAAGGCGAGGAGCACCTGCGCAGCCCAGAGGCCGATGCGGATGGTGCGGCCGGGCGTGGGGGCCTCGAAGGTGGCGGTGGACATGGCGGCTCTCCAGGGATGTGAGGGTTGCCACCATTTGATAGTTTCCTCGTCTTTGATCATTATACGATCCGGGATTGGTTCATTTCCTGGATGTTGATGATTTCATGGATTCTCTGGTCAGCATGAGGGTGTTTTGCCTGGTTGCCGAGCTGAAGAGCTTTGCGACCGCGGCGCAGCGCCTGCGCATCTCCCCGGCGATGGCGAGCAAGCATGTGATGCAGCTCGAGAAGCGGCTTGGCACCCGGCTGCTCAACCGGACCAGCCGGCGCGTCAGCCTGAGCGAGAGCGGCGCGCTCTATTTCGAGCAGGCGCGGCAGATGCTGGATTCGCTCGACGAGGTTGAAGCCGCCGTCAGCAACGCGACTGTCGTTCCGCACGGAACGCTGCGCCTGACCGCACCGGTGTGGATGGCGAACGCGATTTTTGCGGGCGTGCTGGCGGACTATCAGGTGCGCTATCCCGAGGTCCGTCTCGACGTCGATCTCAGCGGCCGCCTCGTCAACCTGGTCGAGGAGGGGTTTGACCTCGCCTTGCGGGCAACCGGCACGCCCGACCAGGCGCTGATTGCGCGGCCGATCACCAGCGTTCCGTTCTACATGGTGGCCGCTCCCGCCTTCCTCAAACGCGCGGGACGTCCGGCGACCTTCGCCGATCTCGCCGGCCAGCCGCTGCTGCACTACGCGCTCTATCCGGGCGAGAGCTTCTCGTTCACGGGCGAGCACGGCCCCGAGACCGTCAAGCTCAACCCGGTGCTGCGCAGCGGCAACGAAACGCTGCTGCACATGGCCGCTCTCGAAGGCATGGGCCTCGCCTTCCTGCCGAAATGGCTGGTCACCGAAGACATCGCCGCCGGACGGCTCGAGCACGTCATGCCCGAGCACATCGTTTTTGCCGGGAAACTGTTTGCGGTCTATCCGAGCCGCAAATATCTCTCCGCGAAGGTCAGGACCTTCATCGACTTCATCGCCGCCGACAAGCGGATGAAGTAGCCGCGCACGGCAACCGGATCACAGCGACCGCGAGATCAGCAGCTTCATGATCTCGTTGGTGCCGCCATAGATCTTCTGGATGCGGGAATCGATGAAGATGCGGGAGATCGGATATTCCTGCATGTAGCCGTAGCCGCCGAACAGCTGGAGGCATTCGTCGGCGGTCTCGACCTGCTTGTCCGAGCACCAGTATTTCGCCATCGACGCCGTGACGGTGTCGAGATCCTTGGCGACGAGGCGCTCGATGCACCAGTCGACGAAGACGCGCGCGATCATCGCCTCGGTCTTGCGCTCGGCGAGCTTGAATGCGGTGTTCTGGAAGTCCAACAGCGGCTTGCCGAACGCCTTGCGCTCCTTGGTGTAATCGACCGTGAGCTTGACGGCGCGCTCCATCGCGGCGACGGCGCCGACCGCGAGCGCAAGCCGCTCCTGCGGCAGTTGCTGCATCAGCTGGACGAAGCCCTGGCCTTCCTCCTTGCCGAGCAGGTTTTCCGGCGGCACGGTGACGTTGTCGAAGAACAGTTCCGAGGTGTCGGAGGCGTGCAGGCCGATCTTGTCGAGGTTGCGCCCGCGCTTGTAACCGTCCGCGCCCGCGGTCTCGACCACGATCAGCGAAATGCCCTTGGCGCCGGCTTCGCCGGTGCGCGCGACCACGATGACGAGATCGGCGGCCTGGCCGTTGGTAATAAAAGTCTTCTGGCCGTTGATGACGTAGGAATTGCCCTGCTTCTTCGCCGTTGTCTTCACGGCTTGCAAATCCGAGCCGGTGCCGGGCTCGGTCATGGCGATGGCGCCGACCATCTCTCCGCTCGCCATCTTCGGCAGCCAGCGCTTCTTCTGCTCCTCCGAGCCGTAGTTGAGGATGTAGTGCGCGACGATGGCGCTGTGCACGGAGACCCCGGTGGTCAGCTCCGGCACCGTGCTCTCGAGGTCGTCCAGCACGGCGGCGTCATAGGCGAAGGTGGCGCCCAGGCCGCCATATTCCTCCGGCACGCTCGCCAAGAGCGCGCCCATCTCGCCGAGCCCGCGCCAGGCGAAGCGGTCGACCATCTTCTGCTCGCGCCATTTTTCGGCATGCGGCGCCAGGTCCTTGGCGAGGTATTTCCGGAACTGGTCGCGGAAAGTATCCAGCTCTTCGGTCATCCACGATGATCGGTAATGCATCGGCCCCTCGCTCTCAGACAATCAGGCCGCCACCGGCGACGACCACCTGGCCGCTGATATAATTGGATTCCGGGCTGCAGAACAGATAGACGGCGTCGGCTGCCTCTTCCGGCGTACCGCCGCGGCCGAGCGGGATCATGCGCGACATCGCCTCCAGCATGTGCGGCTGGACGCCCACTTTGATGTCGCGGCCGGCGACGTCGATGGTCTTCTGCTGCGCCTCGATCGGCTGGGTCAGGCGGGTGTTGATGAGGCCGAAGGCGACGCAATTGACGTTGACCTTGTAGCGGCCCCACTCCTTGCACATGGTCCGGGTCAGCCCGATCAGCGATGCCTTGGCCGAGGAATAGCTCGCCTGTCCGGCATTGCCGTAGAGGCCGGCGATCGAGGAGATGTTCACGACCTTGCGGAACACCTCGCGGCCCTCCTCGGCTTCCTTCCTGGCGAAGACGCGGATCGGCTCGGCGGCCGCGCGCAGCAGCCGGAACGGCGCAACGAGATGGACGTCGAGCATGGCCTGAAACTGCTCGTCCGTCATCTTCTGAATGGTGGAGTCCCAGGTGTAGCCGGCATTGTTGACGATGATGTCGAGCCCGCCGAACTTGTCGAGTGCGGCGCCGACGAAGCGATCGGCGAAACCGGCGTCCGCGACGCTGCCGTTGACGGCGACGGCATCGCCGCCGAGCGCCTTGATCTCCGCAACCACGGCGTCGCCGGGCTCGGCATCGAGATCGTTGACGACGACGTAAGCGCCTTCGCGTGCGAGCTTGAGCGCAATCGCGCGCCCGATGCCGCGGCCCGAGCCTGTGACGAGCGCGACTTTTCCTTGCAGCTTTGCCATGTGGTCTCCGTGGATTCTGTTACAGCGCGATGACGGCGCTGCCGTCGAGCTTGACCTCGCCGCGATCGTCCCTGGTGGTGAGCGCGAGCCTTGCGCGCCGCTCGCCGTCTTCGGCGAACAGCTCGGCCACGGTGCCTTCGCATGTCAGCTTGGCGCCAAGCTGGGTGATGGCGACGAACCGGGTCGAGAAATGGCGGAGCCTCGACGGCGGCACCACATCCGTGAGCGCCTGCCCGAGATAGGCCATCACCAGCATGCCGTGCGCGAACACATCAGGAAATCCGGCCGCCCTGGCAAAGTCGATGTCGACGTGGATCGGATTGTGATCGCCCGATGCGCCGCAATAGAGCGCGAGCGTGTGGCGCGTGATCGGCGGAAAGACCTTGTGGACGAGACGGTCACCGGCCTTGATGTCTCGGGATGCCGTCATGCCGCCACCTCGTTGCGGACGACGATCGTGCGCGCGGTATCGGCGACGTGCACGCCGTCCTGATTGGTCACCGCGCACCGGACGCTGATCAGCGTCATCGCGCCGCCTTTCTTCTCCGCCACGCTGGTCACGCTCGGCCGGAAGGTCAGGGTGTCGCCGACCAGGACCGGCGCGTGATAGACGAAGCTCTGCTCGCCATGCAGCACGCGGGCGAGGTCGATGCCGAGCGCGGTGAACATCTCGAAGGGGTCGTCGACGTCCATCATCTCCAGGCAGAACAGATAGGTCGGCGGCACCGGCATGCCGGTCAAACCAGCCGCCCGCGCTGCATCCATGTTGCGGTAGACCGGGTTCTCTTCCCCCAGCGTATTGAGGAAGTAGCGGAGGCGGCCCGGCTCCACGCGCGCGGTGACGGGCGTGAAGCAACGCCCAACGGCTGACTGATCGACCATGGATGTCAGTGCCGCTTGTAGAGCGTAACGACGCAGGCGCCGCCGAGGCCCAGATTGTGCTGGAGCGCGACCTTTGCACCCTCGACCTGCGTGGGGCCCGCCGTGCCGCGCAACTGCCGCGTCAGTTCGTAGCACTGCGCAAGTCCGGTGGCGCCGAGCGGATGCCCCTTCGACAGCAATCCGCCGGACGGGTTGGTCACGATCCGGCCGCCATAGGTGTTGTCGCCGTCATTGATGAACTTGCCGGCTTCGCCCTCGCCGCACAGGCCGAGCGCCTCGTAGGTGATCAGCTCGTTGTGGGCGAAGCAGTCGTGCAGTTCGACGACGTCGAGATCGTCGGGTCCGACGCCGGCGCTCTCATAGACCCGGCCTGCCGCCTCCTTCGCCATGTCGTAGCCGACCAGCTGCATCATGTCGCCGGCCTTGAAGGTCGAGGGCGTGTCGGTGGTCATGGCTTGCGCCGCGATGCGCACCTGTTTGCCGATGCCGTGCTTGTCCGCAAACCGTTCGGACACCAACACCGCGGCGGCGCCGCCGCAGGTCGGCGGGCACGCCATCAGCCGTGTCATCACGCCCGGCCAGATCACCTGGTCGTTCATCACGTCGTCCGCTGTGACCTCTTTGCGAAAGAGTGCGAGCGGATTGTTCCGGGCGTGGCGGCTCGCCTTGGCGCGCACCTTGGCGAAGGCGTCCAGTGGGGTGCCGTATTTCTTCATGTGGCTGAGCCCGGCGCCGCCGAAATAGCGCAGCGCCAGCGGAATGCCGGGGGCGTCGATCAGCTGGTCCGCTGCTGCGTCGAATTCCTCGAATGCGCTCGGACGATCGGTATAGACGCTGCCGAGCGCGCCGGGCTTCATCTGCTCGAAGCCGACCGCCAGCACGCAATCCAGCGCGCCGCTCGCGATCATCTGCCGCGCCATGAACAGCGCGGTCGAGCCGGTCGAGCAGTTGTTGTTGACGTTGACGATGGGGATGCCGGTCATCCCGACGTGGTAGAGCGCGCGCTGCCCGCAGGTGGAATCGCCGTAGACGTATCCGGCATAGGCCTGCTGGATCCTCTCGTAGCCGAGGCCGGCATCCGCTAGCGCCAGCTTGACCGCCTCCGTCCCCATCTCGTGATAGGGCGCGCTGGCGCCCGGCTTGGCGAAGGGGATCATGCCGACCCCTGCGACGATGACGTCAGACATCGCTTCCTCCGAATAAATTACCCATTGGACTTTTTCTTACCCATGGGTAACATATCGGTCGGTGTCCTCCGGAGTCAACCGATCACAACATGGATTCAGCTCCGCCCGCTCCCCCCTCATCGCCGCAATCTTCGCCGCCAACTTCCCCTTGGCTGCCGTTCGAGAGCCGCCGCCGCGCCCGCGACGAGAAGCGCGAGGCGGTGCTGCGCGCCGCCGTCCAGCTTTTCCTGGAGCAGGGCTATCACCGCGTGACGCTGAACGAGGTCGCCGAGCGGCTGAACATCACCAAGCCGGCGCTGTACAATTATTTCCGGGGCAAGGACGAGATCCTGTTCGAATGCTGGTCGATGGGCGCCGAGCTCGTCGACAGCGTGATCACGGAGATCAACGCCGGCGGCGGCTCCGGCCTCGCCAAGCTGCGCAAGCTGGTGCACGCCTATGCCGCGCTCATGGCGACCGACTTCGGTGCCAGCCTCGTGCGTTTCGACTTGCGTGACCTGGCCGAGCGCAACGCAGCTGTCGCGCGCGCCGCCAAGAAGCGGATCGACGCCACCTTCCGGCGATATATCGCCGGCGGCATGGCCGATGGCTCGATCAGGCGGTGCGACCCCAAGCTCGCGGCGTTCGCCATCGCGGGCGCGCTCAACTGGATTGGCCATTGGTACCGCCGCGACGGTGCGCTGTCGCCGACCGAAATCGCCGACGAGTTTACGGTTCGCCTGACGGAAGGCCTGGCGACCGAGAGCCGGCAACAGACAACAAAGAAGACGCCGAGGGCGCCGCAACGGCGCAACTCAGGACGCACAACACCAGGGAAGAAGCGTACAGGAGGACCGCGATGAACATCACGCATGGACTGCGGCGCGCGCTGCAGATCAACCCGAACGGGCTCGCCACCGTCTACGGCCAGCGGCGTCGCAACTGGGGCGAGCTCGGCGAACGCGTGTCGAGGCTGGCGGGCGGCCTGCGCTTGCGCGGCGTCAAAGACGGCGATCGCGTCGCCGTGCTGTCATTCAACTCGGACCGCTACCTCGAGCTTTACCTCGCGACCGGCTGGGCGGGCGGCGTGATCGTGCCGCTCAACATCCGCTGGAGCGCTCTCGAAAACGAGGACGCGCTGCGCGACTGCCGAGCCTCCGTCCTGCTGGTCGACAAGGCCTTTGCGCAGGTTGGCGCGCAGCTCGCCGGCGCCATTCCGGGGTTGAAGCTGATCTATGCCGACGACGGCGAGGTACCGGCTGGAATGGAGAGCTATGAGGATCTGGTCGCGGGCAGCGCCGCGGTCGCCGATGCCATGCGCAAGGGCGACGATCTCGCCGGCATCTTCTACACCGGCGGCACCACCGGGCGTTCGAAGGGCGTGATGCTCAGTCACCAGAACCTGATGGCCAATGCGCTCAACGCCCTCGGTGAAGGCCTTTTCCCCGCGAGCACGACCTATCTGCACGCGGCGCCGATGTTCCACCTGGCCAACGGGGCGGCGATGTACTCGCTGCTGCTCTCCGGCGGCTCCAACGTGATCGTTCAGGGCTTCACGCCCGAAGGCGTCATGGCCGCGATGCAGAACGAGCGCGTCACCGACGTGCTGCTGGTGCCCACGATGATCCAGATGTTCGTCGATCACCCCGCGATCGGAAACTACGACCTGTCGTCGCTCAGGCACATCATCTATGGCGCCTCGCCGATCAGCGAGGCGGTGCTCGACCGTGCCGCGCGCGCATTGCCGCATGTGCGTTTCACCCAGGCTTACGGCATGACCGAATTGTCGCCGATCGCGACGCTGCTGCACGCCGATCAGCATGTCGGGGAGGGGCGCAGAAAGGGCCGTCATCGCGGCGCGGGCCGCGCCACGCTCGGCTGCGAGGTGCGGATCGTCGACGAGAACGACCAGCCTGTGCCGTCAGGCGCGGTGGGCGAGATCGTGGTGCGCGGCGACACCGTGATGATGGGCTATTGGGAACGGCCGGAGGAGACCGCCCGGGCCGTCGTCGACGGCTGGATGCACACGGGCGATGGCGGCTACATCGACAAGGACGGGTTCATCTATGTCGTCGATCGCGTCAAGGACATGATCATCTCCGGCGGCGAGAATGTGTACTCGGTCGAGGTCGAGAACGCGCTGGCGCAGCACCCGTCGGTGCTGCAATGCGCGGTCATCGGCGTTCCCAACGAGCAATGGGGCGAGCAGGTCCATGCCGTCATAGTCAAGCGTAGCGGTGTGGAGGTTTCGCCCGGCGAGCTGATCGAGTTCACGAAGACGCTGATTGCCGGCTACAAATGTCCCCGCAGCATCGAGATCACCGAGACGCCGCTGCCGCTGTCGGGCGCCGGCAAGGTGCTGAAGCGCGAGCTGCGCAGGCCGTTTTGGGAGGGGCGGGAACGGCGGGTCAGCTAGAGCGTTTTCGAGCGAAGTGGACACCGATTCGCGTGAAGAAAACGCGTCAAAACAAGAATCTAGAGCTTCGGTTCTGATTCAATCAGAACCGAAAATGCTCTAGCAGTCTGCTG